>JBDGSQ010000148.1:0-8043 GCA_042217455.1 Haloferacaceae archaeon
CTGTTTCGGCCAGTGGTGGTCACGATGGCTGTTTCGGCCAGTGGTGGTCACGATGACTGTTTCGGCCAGTGGTGGTCACGATGACTGTTTCGGCCAGTGGTGGTCACGATGACTGTTTCATCTTCTCTATCGCGCCCGCGAACCGGTCGTAGGGTTGCGCGCCCATCATCCGGCCGAGGACCTCCGTCTGCGGGTTGCGGAAGACGAATCCGGGCGTCCCCTTCAGGCCGAACTGCCGGCCCGCGCCGAAGTCGTCCTGCACGGCCCGCGCTGGCCACTGGCCGTCCTCGTCGAGGCAGGACCCCACCGCGTCGGCGTCGACGCCGTCTGCCTCCCCGGCGAACTCGAGCAGGTTCTCGCGGGAGGCCCACCCCGAGCGCTCGTCGCCCTGATTCTCGAAGACGGTCGTATGCCAGTTCCAGAAGGCGTCCGGATTCGAGTCGCGCACCTGCCGCCAGACGCACTTCGAGGCCCGCGCGGCCGTCGTCGAGGCGTCGCCGATGTAGGGAAACTGGAGGAAGACGATGCGGAGCGTCCCCGGCGCGACGTAGTTCTCGATGACCTTCGGGAGCGTCTCGTCCTCGAAGCGCCTGCAGAACGGACACTGGTAGTCGGACCAGTAGTAGACGACGACGTCGGCGTCCGACGCCCCCATCAGAGGATTGTCCGCGAGGTCCATCTCCACCGTTCGCCGGTCGCCGACCGGGACGTCGATTCGCCGGTCGGTCGCGTACATGTCGGCGGGCGCGCCGCTCCCGCCGAACGGGAGCGGGGTGCCGTCGCCCTGAAGCCGCGACGCGCCGTACACGACGCCGCCGCCGACTACCGCCGCGCCGATGCCGCCGACGAACGCTCTGCGCGAGGAACCGTCGCCGCCCGTGTCAGTCCGGTCGTCGTCCATCTCGGTCGGGCGTAACCGACTCGCGGATATAAGGGTGGCTCACTGGGGCGAAGCCGTATCCGGGAACGCGCTCGAATCCGTCCCTCGTTCCGGGAACGTGGCCACGAACCCGTGCGTTGAAAGGGTCGCCGCGCATCGTCTCAGGTAATGACGCACGTTATCGACGGAAACGCCGTCGCCGACGAGATTCGAGCGGGACTCGGCACGCCCATCGAGACGCTCGAAGACGCCGGCGTCACGCCCACGCTCGCGACGGTGCTGATGAGTGAGGACCCGGCGAGCGAGACGTACGTGTCGATGAAACAGCGCGACTGCGAGGAGGTCGGCATCGAGGCCCTCGACGTCGAACTCGAACCCGACGCGCCCGCGGAGGAGCTCTACGCCGAGATAGACGACCTGAACGCCGACCCGTCGGTGAACGGGATTCTCGTCCAGATGCCCGTCCCCGACCACGTGGACGACCGGGAGGTCCTGCGCCGGGTCGACCCGCTGAAGGACGTCGACGGATTCCACCCCGAGAACGTCGGTCGGCTCGTCTCCGGCGACGCCCTGTTCAAGCCGTGTACGCCCCACGGAGTCCAGAAGCTCCTCGCCTCCGCCGACGTCGACACCGAGGGGAAAGACGTCGTCGTCGTCGGCCGGTCGAACATCGTCGGCAAGCCGATGGCGAACCTCCTCATCCAGAAGGACGAGGGCGGCAACGCCACGGTGACGGTCTGTCACTCCCGCACCCGGAACCTCGCCGAGAAGACCCGACGGGCCGACGTGGTCATCACGGCCGCGGGCGTGCCCGAGATGGTGACCGGCGACATGCTCGCCGAGGGCGCGGTCGTCATCGACGTCGGGGTCAACCGCGTCGACGCCGACACCGAGCGGGGGTACGAACTCGTCGGCGACGTCGACTTCGAGAGCGCAAAGGAGACGGCGAGCGCGATCACGCCCGTCCCCGGCGGCGTCGGCCCGATGACCCGCGCGATGCTCCTCTACAACACGGTCAAGGCGGCGGGCCTGCAGGCCGACGTGTCGGTCGACCTCCCCTGAGGCGGGTCGTCGCACCGCCGACCGCGCCCGGCGACGCGGGCCGCCGCGACCCGTCCGATTACGGCTCCGCGTCCTCCAGTTCGGCGAGGCGCTCACGCGCAGCGGCGAGGTCCCCCTCGCCGCGGAGCGCCGCGCCGACCGCCCGCGCGACCCGGACGAGCCCCTCTGCCGTCTCGGGAGCGACGTCGCCCTGGAGCGCCTCGACCCGCTTTACGTGCTCTGCGAGCGACCCGAGAGCCCGGCGCGCGTCCGGGTCCGGGTGGTCGTCGAGCCACGTCAGCAGGTCGCTCCGGTAGTGGTCCACCGCCTGCGCGTAGCCGAGGCCGCGCGCCTCGCGCATCGACGCCGGCACCGCGTCGGGGTCGGGGCGGTCCCCGCGGTCCGCGCCGCCGACCAGCGTGAGCAGGTACAGCTGCTCGTCGTCGCTCGCGCGCCGCGCCCGGGAGGCGATGTCGACGGCGTGGAGCAGCTCGCGCGCCGCGAGGTAGGCGTCGTCGAGGTCGCGGAGGGCGCCGCCGTGGATGAACCCGCGCTGTCGCACGTACGACCGGAGGTCCGACTGCAGGTCGTCGCCGAGGGCGGAGACGTCGTCCGCGTCGGAGAGCGCGTTCCGGTGCGCCGTCAGGTCGAGCGACACCGGGGCGTCGGTGTGTCGCTCCCGCTCCTCGTCGACGCCGACGCTCACCACGCTCCCGCAGGCGGGACAGGCGACGTCGCCGGTGTCGTAGTAGGACCACCGGTGGCCGCACTCCTTGCACTCGCGTCGGCCGCGGACCTTCATACCCCGACCTACCCGGCCGGTCGGCAAAAGGACGGCGCTCTCGCGGGCGCGACTCGAAACTGGCCGACCGTGACCTCCCATAGACTTAAGTGTCACCGATTTAACCCCACGCGTGTCACACATGGGACTGTTCAGAAGTTCGAAGTGTATGTACTGCGGCGGCAAGGTGAAGAACACACAGTACGGCACGTGTGAGAGCTGCGGCGAGGACTGGCACCTCCAGTGTGCGAAAGGCAACGGCGACTTCCGACAGGCGCACGACTCGGGGCTGATCAAGGACAAGGACTACTACCGGTTCAACTGCCCGAACTGCGGGCACGTCATGGAGAAACAGGAGACGCACATCCTGTAGTCGCCCGCGTCTCCTCGTCGAAGCGAACATTTAGGTGGACGGGTGATACCATCTGCACTGACATAATCGATGACAGGAACGTGTACGTACACTTTCCGACCGGAGGGCGAGACGACGGTCGAGGAGGCGTGGCAGTGCCCGCACGACGCCCACGGGGGGGAGGACCGCTGCCTGTTCCATCTCACGCCCGGGGAGCGTGAGGGACTCGGCGTCGACGACGGACGCGTCTCCGACCGACTGCGGGAGCTCGCGGGGCAGTCGGGCGAGTCGGCAAAGCGCCTCCTCGGAGCACACCTCGGCGACGTCGACCTCTCGTTCGCGTCGCTCGACGCCCCCGACCAGTACCCGCTGGACCTGCGGCACCTCCGGGTCGACGGGACCCTCGACCTCTCGAACGGGACGGTGAGGCAACCGCTCGACCTCCGCCACGCGACGGTCGACCGCGTCCGACTGACCGAGGCGACGTTCCACGCGGACCTCCGGGCCGTCGGGAGCACGGTCGGGGCCGTCGAGGCGGAGGGGCTCCGGGTGAACGGCGACCTCACGATAGAGCGGACGGCCTTCGAGGGGCCGGTCAACTTCGACGAGGCGCGGTTCCACGGCGACAACTGCTTTCGCGACACCAGATTCGACGCGCCCGCCCAGTTCCGGGGCACCGAGTTCCAGGGCGACGCGAACCTCCTCGACGACGACGCCTGCTTCGAGAACGCCGTCTTCGAGGCCGCGGTCACCTTCGAGCAGGCGCGCTTTCGCTACGCCGACTTCGTGGACGTGGACTTCGGCGACGAGGTGACCTTCTCCGAGGTGATATTCGACGGGGACGCCGAGTTCACCGGGGGGCGGTTCGCCGCCGACGTCGACTTCCGGGGCGTGGAGTTCCGCGGCGGCGCGAACGTCCGCGTCGACGACGTGACGTTCGAGGGGGCGACCTTCGAGCGCGACGTGACCTTTCTGGGCGGCCAGTTCCGGAAGGCCGTCTTCGGGGACGTGGACTTCGGCGGAGCGGTCGCCTTCGAGGACGCCGCGTTCGACGACGAGGCCACCTTCGACGGCGTCGCGTTCGAGAGCCGAGTGACGTTCGACGAGGCCAGATTCGACGACGACACCTCCTTCGCGGACGCCGACTTCCGCGGCGACGCCTTCTTCCGGGGCGCAGAGTTCCACGGCGGCGACAACGTCAGAGACGACGACGTTTCCTTCGCCGGGGCGACCTTCGGCGGCGAGGTGACGTTCCTGCGCGGCGGGTTCCGGTACGCGACGTTCGAGGGCGCGACGTTCGGCGGCGACGCCGACTTCAGCGAGACGACGTTCGACGACGACGCCGACTTCAGCGAGACGACGTTCGAGGGGGAGGCGTCCTTCGACGAGGTCAGATTCCGGGACGACGCCTCGTTCGACCGGACCGACTTCCGGGCCGAGGCGACGTTCCGTGGCGCGGAGTTCCACGGCGGCGCGAACGTCCTCGACGACGACGCGACGTTCAGCGACGCCGCCTTCGCGCGGGACGTGACCTTCGAGCAGGCGGAGTTCGGCTACGCCGACTTCACCGGCGTCACCTTCGAGGCGACGGCCGACTTCGACATGGCGGCGTTCACAGACGAGAGCACGTTCGACGGCGTCACGTTCGGCGGCGACGCCGTCTTCGACGAGACGTACTTCGAGAGCAACGCCAGTTTCGCCGACTGCGAGTTCGGCGCCACCACCTCCTTCGAGGGCGCGTCCTTCGAGGGGAGTCCGACGGTGCTGTCAGACGACGCCGACTTCCGGGAGACGACGTTCCGCGGTCCGGCGGACTTCTCGAAGTCCGAGTTCCGCTACGCCAACTTCACCGCGGCGGCGTTCGAGGGAGCGGCCGCGTTCGACTACGTCCGGTTCGAGGACGGGGCCGAGTTCGACCGCGGACGGGTCGACGGGTCGTTCCGGATGACCGACACCCGGTTCGACGGCGACGCCTCCTTCCAGCGCGTCACCTTCGGCGGCGACGCGACGTTCAGCGGGACCGAGTTCCACGGGGGGTCGAACATCCAGTCCGAGGACGCCACCTTCGAGGCCACCCGGTTCCGGGCCGAGGCCGACTTCTTCCGCGCGACGTTCCGGACGGCGAACTTCCGCGAGACGCAGTTCCACGAGCGCGCGAAGTTCGTGGAGGCCGAGTTCACAGAGCGCATGGAGATGCAGGTCGCCCCCGGGGGCGACGTCGTCCTCGTGGACCTGTCCCGGGCGGTCCTCGGCGGGGGGCACGTCCGGCAACCGGACGACGGCGAGGCGTTCTACGACCTGGAGGAGGCGACGGTGCGGAAGGTGCGGTTCGAGCCGAACGACAGCCGGTACGAACTGTTCGACTACTTCCGGTTTCTCAACACCGACTTCGAGGGGTTCGACTTCTCGGAGCACATGGGGCTGCTCGCCAGGAACAACTGGACCATCCACGCGTTCCGGTACCCCGCCGTCGCCGACGGCGGCCCCGACGCGGACACCGGCGGCCTCTCGCCGGCGGTACTCGAGTCGACCTACCTGAAGGCGAAAAACGGCGCAGACGCCTTCGGCCAGCGCAAGGCCGCCTCCGAGTTCTACATCAAGGAGTTCACGTTCAGGCGGCAGAAGAACCGGGCGCTGCTCGCCGACCGGACGGCGGGGCTCAGAGCCCGGCTCAGGGCGGGCGGCAAGTGGTTCGGCAACTGGCTGCTGTACCAGACCTGCGGGTACGGCGAGCGCCTCTGGCGGGTCGTCTACATCTCGGCGTTCGTCGTCGTGTCGTGGGCGCTCCTCTACGCGTCGATATCCGAGGGGACGCGGGGGCCGGGAAACGTCTCGACCGAGGGGCTCACGAGCGTCCAGCAGGCGTTCAGCCCCGAGGGGCTCACAGCCCTCGGTCGGACGCTCTACTTCAGCCTCGTCACGTTCACGACGCTCGGGTACGGGGACGTCCAGCCGGTCGGCCCCATCGCGCGGACGCTCGCCAGCCTCGAGTCGTTCGTCGGTGCGCTCCTCGTCGCCCTCGTCGTCTTCGTCATCGGCCGACGGATGGCCTAGCGCTCCTCGCCCGCCGCGTAGATGTCGAAGTCCGTCTGCTGCTGGCTCTTGTGCATGTAGTAGAACGAGGCGACGAGGACGACCATCAGGAAGCCGTACGCGACCGCGCTCAGCAGCGCGTCGACCTTGGTGTGGTACTTCCCCGTCCGGAAGCTGATTATCTTCCGGGCCATCGCGATGACGCCCACCTTGAGGACGATGGGGAGGATGGTGAGGTCCTCCACGTACGCGATGACGGTCCGGTATATCTCGACGATGATGAGCAGGAGGAGCGCGGTGTCGATGAGCGTGATGACGGCCTCGGGGTCGGTGTAGGTCCCCGTCTGAATCATCCCGAACAGCTTCAGCCCGAGGTCGAAGACGCCGATGGCGAACAGGACGATCATGACGAACGCCGTCAGCAGTTCGAGCAGCTCCATCAGCACCTCCGAGCGCGTCCCGACGCGCTCCAGGAGGTGTTCGAGTCCGACGCTTCCGGTCACAGACGCTGCGGATGACGTCTCTTCGCCACTCATGTCCGCAGACATTCATCACGGGGGATATAACAGTTCTGTGTCGTTTGTCTGTGAGTGACATGCCGGCCGCTCCCGGCGGCCGCGTGATGACCCGGTCGGGCGCGGTCCGTGCTGACAAGTCGGACCCCGCACAGTCCGTGCTGACACCGCGGAACCCAGCGCGGGTCGTGCCGACGACGCGGGACGCCGGGGGCGGATACCCGGCGGTCGACACCCTCTCACAGCAGGGGATACCTTCAAGCGGGTCGATTGGGACACTCGTGGCATGGGATTGCAGGACATCATCGAGGCCACAGAGCGCGTCGGGACGCTCGACGAGGAGCGCCGCGCCGCGTTTCGGGACGAACTGGCGTCGTTCGAGAACGGCGATATCGAGACGTTCAGCCGAACGCGCGAACGACTAGGCGCCGAGTCCGAGGCGCTGGAAGAACTTCGCCACGAACTCGAACTCGAACTCGAGAACGTCGACGAACTCATCGAGTACGCGGACTTCCTCAGCGTCGACCAGGCGGTGCGACACCGCGACCAGACCGTCGAGAAACTCCGGGCGCACAACGAGCACCTCCGGGCGTTCCACGAGGCGATGGTCGACGCCCTCTCGGTGGTCGAGACCAACCTCGACGACCTCGAATCCGACGGGATGGACGCCGTCGAGGGCGACCCCGAACCCCACTTCGAGCGCGCACACGAGGCCCTCGAAGCACACAACGAGGCGGTCGAGGGGCTCGGCACGAACATGACTATCCTCAACGCGTACCTCGTCTGAACGCCGGGGCGCGCTCGCGCCGAACGCTCGTCGGCCGGGCGTCACCTGTTCTCGACGACTCCGGGACCCGCTGGAACGCCGGTTCCGGGGGAATTGCGGGGGAACGCTATACGGGGGCGTGATACCAGCAAGCCCTGCCTCCTATGTTAGGTCGTGCCTCTAAGCCAGAATACCGCAGACTGTTAGTCCATGTCTAGCAGTAGACGAGAGTTCATGCGCAAGATGGGTGCGGCCGGTGCCGGCGTCGGTACCGTGAGTATCGCTGGTTGCTCCGGAGGCGGCAACAACGACGGCGGTGGCGGCGGCGGCGGTGGCGGCGGCGGCAGCGACGACGGGACGACCGTCACGAAAGAGCAGCAGGAGGACCTGCCCGAGGAGCGCAAGGTCGGGAAGATCGCGCACGTCAGTAACACCGAGCGCTACTACGCGGCCCGCTACCAGGCCAACCGCCTGGTCGACAAGCACATGCGCGAGGACCTCGGCGCTCCCGCAGAGACCCAGCCGGTCGAGATCACGGTGCTGAGTTCGCGCGAGGAGAAGGGCGACTACAACATGGTCACCTACAACTGGTGTGCCAACAACGGCGACCCCGACCCGATAATCGTGGAGCGCTTCCACAAGGACGGGTCGATGGACTACACCGGGTTCAACAAC
>JBDGSQ010000125.1:0-7912 GCA_042217455.1 Haloferacaceae archaeon
GAAGACGTCGATGTCGGCGAAGCGCTTGAACAGGACGCCCTTGCCCTCCATCACCGGCTTCGACGCCTGCGCCCCGATGTTGCCGAGGCCGAGGACCGCCGACCCGTTCGAGACGACGCCGACGAGGTTCCCCTTCGCCGTGTACTCGTAGGCGGCGTCGGGGTCGGCGGCGATGTCCCGACAGGGAGCGGCGACGCCCGGCGAGTAGGCCAGACTCAGGTCTCGCTGGGTGTTCGTCGGCTTCGTGGTCGATATCTCGATCTTCCCCGGCGGATCCTCCCGGTGGTACTCCCGGGCGTCATCGTCCAGTCCCATGATTTGGCGGTCACCCGGAGAGGTGAAAAAGCTGTCCGTGGCCGTCGATTGGTGGGGTAGACGAACGTCGAAAGTTCCGCCCGTCGGTGTCAGCAAACGGGCCACCTTCCCTCGTCGCACTCGCGGCGGCGGGCGACGCCGGACTCGTTCCCGCTCGGTCGGTTGTCGGACCCGCGGCCGGTCGGACAGGCCTAAGTACACGCACTGCGGACCTCCGCGGTGAGAGAGCATGCGCGTGACATCCCTCCTTCCAGACTGGCTCACGTTCCGCCGCTTTACCGCGTTCACCACGGCGCTGACGCTCGCGCTGGTGATGCTCGGCGTCTACACCGCCGCCACGGGGTCGGGGCTGGCGTGCTCGGCCCAGTGGCCGCTGTGTGACAACGGCCTGCTCCCCCAGACCGTCCCGAGCTTCATCGAGTGGTTCCACAGGCTGGTGGCGATGGTGACCGGCTGGTTCATCCTCGGGACGGCGGCGTGGGCGTGGCGGGGGGGCGACCGCCGGACGCGACTCCCCGCGACGCTCGCTGTCGTCCTCCTGCCGCTCCAGATAAGCATCGGCGCGGTCACGGTGACGCTCTCGGGGATGTTCCCGCGGGGCTACTCGCCGCCGACGCAGGGGGCGCACCTGCTCGTGGCGCTCACCATCTTCACGGCGCTCGTGGTGGCCACCCTCCGGTCCTACGAGGGCCACTACGACCGGCCGCGGCTCCTCCGGGTTCGCCACTCGCTGCTGGCGGCGGTGGTGCTGTTCCCCGTCATGGCCCTGTTCAGCCGCCTCGTCCCGGCGGTCCCCTACACGCCGGACGTGCAGGCGGTCTACTACGGGACGTCGCTGGCGCTGTTCGGGTCGGTCGTCGCTGCGACGGCGTGGCTCCGCGGCGACGACTCGGGACTCTCCCGGCTCCGGTATCTGACGGGCGCGGCGCTCTCGCTCGTGTTCGTCTCGCTCCTGCTCGGTCGCGACCTCGTCTACTACACGCCGACGGTCCGGGCCGTCGACCTCGGCATCGTCTCGCTCGCGGCCGCGCTGGTCGTCGCGGCCACCGTCACCGTCTACCGCGCCACCGACGGCGACGTGGGGTCTGTCGGCCTGTCGAGTCAGCACTAGCGCCGCATCTCCCGAACGCGCCGGCGCTGACGCAGAGGGTCGGTCCCGCCTGTCTGCTCTGTTCTCCGTACGTTCCGGTCGGCGTACACCTTCAAGGTGGCGAGCGTGCTATCGCTACCCGTGGCGAGGGAGCTAGAGCGGGACCTGAGTCTGTACGCCACCGTCACCATCAGCATCGGAGCGATGGTCGGCAGCGGCATCTTCGTCCTCCCCGGCCACGCCGCCGAAATCGCCGGGCCGGCGGTCGTCCTCGCGTACCTGCTGGCCGGCCTCGTGGTTCTCCCCGCGGCGCTGGCGAAAGCCGAGATGGCGACGGCGATGCCGGAGGCGGGGGGCACCTACCTCTACATCGACCGGGCGATGGGGCCGCTGCCCGGCACCATCGCGGGCGTCGGGGCGTGGTTCTCGCTCGTGTTCAAGAGCGCCTTCGCCCTCGTCGGACTCGGGGCCTACCTCGTCCTGTTCGTCGAAATTCCCGCCGGGTCGGTGAAACTGGTGGCGCTCGGACTGGCGGGACTACTCCTCGTCGTCAACGTCGTCGGCGTCAAACAGAGCGGCCGCCTGCAGGCGGGCATCGTCACGCTCGTGCTCGTCTCGCTGCTCGCGTTCGTCGGCGACGGCCTCACGTACGTCGAGCAGGCGCACTACCACCCGTTCTTCGCGGAGGGGGCGAGCGGTCTCTTCGCCGCCACCGGGTTCGTCTTCGTCTCCTACGCCGGCGTGACAAAGATAGCGAGCGTCGCAGAGGAAGTCGAGAACCCGGGTCGCAACATCCCCATCGGCATCCTCTCGTCCATCGTGGTGATGATGGCCCTCTACACGCTGGTCGTGTTCGTCGTCGTCGGCGTGGTACCCGCAGGGGAGTTAGAGCGGTCGCTCACCCCGATGGCGCTCGCGGGGCGGTCGTTCCTCGGTCGGACCGGCGAGATCGCCGTCGCCGTCGTGGCCGTCCTCGCGCTCACGAGCATGGCCAACGCCGGCATCCTCTCGTCGTCGCGGTTCCCGCTGGCGATGAGTCGAGATGCGCTGGCCCCGTCTGCGCTCGGGCGGGTCAGCGACCGATTCCGGACGCCCGTCTTCTCCATCGCACTCACCGGCGCCGTCCTGCTCGCGCTCGTCGCGTTCGTCGAGGTGGTCGACCTCGCGAAACTCGCCAGCGCGTTCCAGATACTCGTGTTCACCTTCGAGAACGCCGCGCTCGTCGCCTTCCGCGAGAGCGAACTCGAGTCCTACCGGCCCGAGTTCGTCGCGCCGGGCTACCCGCTGGTGCCGCTCGCCGGCATCCTCGGCGGCCTCGCGCTGCTCACGCAGATGGGGTGGATACCGTCGGTGGGGCCGTCGGCATCGTCCTCGTCGGGGCCGTCTGGTACCGGCTCTACGGCCGCGAGCGCACAGAGCGCGAGGGCGCTGCCTTCGACGCCATCAGGCGAGAGTCGAGCGAGCGGGCACTCGCCCGCACGCGGGCCGCCTTCGAGTCCGAGGGCGAACTGAACGTCCTCGTCCCGTTCGGTCGGGCGGACACCGTCGAGCGACGCGAGAATCTCGTCCAGCTGCTCCACCTCGCGGCGGCGCTCGTCGGGGAGCGCGGAGGGACGGTGCAGGTGGTCCAGTTCGAGGAGGTCCCCCGGCAGGTCCTGCTCGACACGGCGGCGCGACGCGCTCCCGACGAAGTGGAACTCGAAGTCGAGGAGGGCGAGGTCGGTTCGTCGGTGGACGTCCCGGTGGAGTTCGGCGAGGTCGTCACCCACGACACCAAGCGGGCGGTCGCCAACTTCGCGGCCCACCACGACACGGACCTCGTCCTCGGCGAGTGGCACCCGAGCCGCTGGCGGGCCGAGCTCCTCGGCGTCGACGTGGACTGGTACATGCGCCACGCCCCCTGCGACGTCGCGTTCGTGCGCAACCGCGGCTTCGAGCGCGTCGAGGAGGTGCTCGTCGTCGCCAACGACGGCCCCTTCGACCCGCTGGAGGTGACTGTCGCCGGGGGACTCGCCACCGACCGAAACGCCACGGTCCGGTTCCTGTCGACGCTCGACGACGCGGCCACCGACGAGCAGGTGCGCGCTGCCGAGTCCTACCTCGCCGAACTCGCCGACTACTGCGCCGCTCCCGCGGAGTACGACGTCGTGACCACAGAGGACCGTCTCGGCGCGCTCGTCGACGCCGGCGACGAGGCGGACGTGGTCGTCGTCGGCACCTCCGCGCACCACCTCCTCTACGACGTGCTCTTCGGTGACCTCCCGGACAGACTGGTCGAACGAGTCGACGGGTCGGTCCTGCTGACTCACTCGAAACGGCCCCGCCGGACCACGTTCCTCCGGGCGGTCCTGCACCGGTTCCTCTACTGAGAGCGTCGCCGACGCGGCCGGTCCGCGGCGCTCGCTGCCGGTCAGAACTCGGTGACGACTTCGACGCCCGACGTCCCGTAGTCGCTCATCGCGTCGAGCCGTTCGGGCACGTCTTCGAGGGCCACCTCGCGGGTGACCAGTCGGCTCGGCTCGATGTCGCCGGCCTCCATGAGCGAGAGCAGCTCGCCGTAGCGGGTCGGCGGCATCCCCCGCGAGCCGAGGAAGGATATCTCCCACCGGGTCATCCAGTCGGTCGGGAGCGACACCTCCCCGCGCTCCTCGTCGGTGGTCAGCCCGAGCTGGACGTGGGTGCCGCGCTGGCGGAGACACCGCACGGAGTTCCGGCACGTCTCGGCGACGCCGAGCGCGTCGACCGAGACGTTCGCGCCGGCGTCCGTGACCGCTTCGATCTCGCCGGGGACGTCTGCGACGTCGCCGGCGTTCACAACCTCGTCGGCCCCGAGGTCCCGGGCGAGCGAGAGCTTCTCGTCCTGAATGTCCACCGCGAGGACGCGCGCGCCGACGGCGTCGGCGACGTGGATCGCCGACAGGCCGACGCCGCCGCAGCCGTGGACCGCCACCCAGTCGCCGGGGCCGACGCCCGCCCGGTGGACGAGACCGTGGTAGGCGGTCATGAACCGACAGCCGAGCGCCGCGACGTCCCTCGGTTCGACCGAGGTGGGCAGTTCCATGGCGTTGTAGTCGGCGTAGGGAACGTGGACCTGCTCTGCGAACGCGCCGGGCGCCTCCGGCTGGAAGCCGAGGGCGTAGCCGTCCTCGCAGACGTTCCCGTGGCCGTTGCGACACTCCGGGCAGGTCCCGTCGCCGAGGTTGAACGGGACGGCGACCCGATTGCCGACGGCGAGTCGGTCGACGTTCTCCCCGACGGCGACGACCGTTCCCGCGGGCTCGTGGCCGAGAATCTGCCCGAGCGGGACCTGGTCGTCGGCCCACTCGCCGTGGCCCTGCCAGGCGTGCCAGTCGCTGCGGCAGATGCCGCAGGCCTCCACCTCGACGACGGCCCCGTGCGGGTCGGGGTCCGGCGCGTCGACCTCCTCTACGTCCAGCGGTTCGCCGTACTCGCGTAGCACTGCCGCGCGCATGCGCCTCTCTCTCGCGGGAGACGACAAAAGCCCGGGGGTCCCCGACAGCGAGACGGGTCGGGGACTCCCACCGCCAGCGTCCCCAGACAGGAGGGGCGTCGAGTCCGCCTACGGCGACACTACAACTGGGCTTTGTGCCTACAGTAGGCATATGTGCGTCCCGGAGCTTCGACGGACATGGAACGACTGACTCGCCGCGGTCTGGTACAGAGCGCGGGGGCGCTCTCGGTCGCGGCGCTGGCCGGCTGCTCGGCGCTGTCGGAGGACCGGGCGTCGACCACCGCCACTCCCGAGTACGACCGCCTCAGACGGACGGCCACCTACCGGAGCGACGACGTCGGCCTTCGGCTCCCCGAGGAGGTACCGCGGGTCGAGGCGCCCTCGAACGCCGACCTCCTCGTGGTACACGGGAAGCCAGCGGTCGACGCCGAGCGGGCGGTCGCGTGGCTCGCCGACGGTCGAGTGATCGCCTTGCTCGGCGACGGCGCTCAGCGGACGTGGACCGGCTGGACCGGGAGCGACGAGTACAGAGACGCGTTCGACGCGCGAGCCCGGAGCGAATCGGATCCCGCCCCCCACCTGCTGGTCGCTGCGGCGAAGGGAACGGCCGTGACGACCAGTCGCTTCTCCTGGGGGGACCTGCCGAGCAATCGCGAGCTCCTCCGGTCTCTCGAGGAGGCACTGGGCGACGTCGCCACGTGGACGCCGGACTGACGGGGGGCTCGACGTGACCACGTCGGCTCAGAAGAAATCTGAGAGCCCGGCCTGGCCGTCGTCGTCGCCGTCGTCACGCGTCTCGTCGCTCTCGTCGTCGCCCGCGTCGCTCTCGTGTCCGCCGCCGCGCTCTGCGGCTGGCTCTCCGGCCGCCGCCTCCGCGTCTGCGAGCGTCGCGGTGCCGGCGAACGCGCCGCCGGAGTGCTCCTCCATGGACTCCTCGCGGAGGGCCTGTGCCTCCTCGACGATCGACTGGACCTTGTTTGTCGTCTCGCCGCTCCCGGTGACGTAGGAGACGTGCGAGGCGTCGAGGTCGTACCGCGCCGCCACGGCGACGGTCAGGTCGCGGGGCTTGCAGTGGTGGGTCATCGCCGCGAGGAAGGGGAGGAGCTCCCGGCGGGCCGTGGCGATGCTGGTCCCGGCGGTCTCGGCGACCGCCTGCACCACCTCGTCTGCGGTCTTGTCCGAGGACGGCCAGAACTGGGGGCGCGAGAAGCGCGTCCACCCGCCCCTGGTGTCGTCGCGGGCGGCGGCGACGCCCGCCGAGAGGTTGTCCGTGGCGTAGCGCCAGTAGCTGTAGTCCTGCGTGGCGCGGACCCGTGCGAGCCACCGGTCCGCGTTCGCGAGGGCGTCGTAGGCCCGGACCAGCTCTTCGCCCTCGTACACCTTCGGGGCGTTCTCCTCGACCCACTTCGTCAGGTCGTCCGGCGTCTCGTCCACGTCGTACGCCGAGTAGAGCGACTCCTCCGCGGACTCCTCTTTCAGGACGTGGTCGAGGAACTCGAACACCCCGAGCGTCCGGTCCCGGTCGCCGGTGACGACGTCGTCTTCGGTGACGTGGTCTCTCCCCTCCGCGGTCGCCTGCAGGTCGTTGACCGCAGACCGGAGGTCGCCGGCGTTCGCCTCGGCGATCTGCTCCAGGGCGGCCTCCTCGAACGCGACGTCCTCGCGGCGACAGACGTCCCGGAGCACCGGGACGATAGAGCGCGCCGAGACGTCCCGGAACTCGATCTCCCGGCAGGCGTTCCGGAGGCCGCGGCTCATGTCGTAGTACTCGTTGGCGATGAGGACGATTGGCTGGTTCGACTCCTCGACGAGACGCGTTATCGCCTGCGACCCGCCGCGGTCGTAGTTGCCGTGGATGTTGTCGGCCTCGTCCAGGATGATCAGCTGCCGGCCGCTCGTGTCGCCTCCTGCCCCGCTGAGCGTCGCGTTCTTCGCCGCCCGCCCGGCGTACCGCTCGATGACGTCTGCGGTCCGCTGGTCCGAGGCGTTGAGTTCGACCGACTCCCACCCCATGTCGGCGGCGAGGGCGTGGGCCGCCGACGTCTTGCCGACGCCGGGACTGCCGTGGACGATGGCGGCCTCGCGGTGTTCGTCCCACGTCGTCGCCCAGTCGAACAGGGCGTCGCGGGCCTTGTCGTTGCCGCGGACCGCCGACAGCGTCGTCGGACGATGCTTCTCCGTCCAGTCGGTCATTGAGTGGTGGTTGGCGGGTGGCGCGTTTAGTGGTTGCGGAGCGGGGCGGCCCGGACGACCCACACGGGAAGGTATCCGGGGGCTGACGGCGAGACAGTACCCGGGAGCTGACGGCGAGACGATACACGACAGCGAGACGACGGCGAGACGGGGAGGCGGACGTAGCTGACTGGACCTGGGAGCGGAGAATCGGACCGCGGAGTGAGGGATGGGGAGCGGAGAATCGGACCGCGGAGTGAGGACTGGAGAGCGGAGAACTGTCCCGGCGAGAACGACCCGAGTTGCGAGAGGGGGAACCTAGAACTGCTCGGTGACCGCCTGCACGACGGCCTCGCGCACGTCGTCGCGGGCGCCGGCGAGGAACTCGATTCTGCCCTCGCGGACGCTGGCGGTGGCGATGCCCGCCTCCGGCTCGATGTCGGCTGCGCGTTCCGCCACGGTGCGGACGTCGACGTCGTCGGTGCACCGGAGGAACAGTTCGTCCATCGTCAACGTGACCACCGCGAAGGGGCCCTCGTCGCGCTCGCGGCGGAACAGCTCGTCCGCGAGCAGCGCCGTCGGGGGGAAGTCGTACCGGTGGGTGTAGGCGTCGGCGTCGAGGACGGCGACGCGTACGCCGTCGGCACGGCGGGTCTCGAGGTTCGCCCTCGCCGTCTCTATCTCGGCGTCCATCTTCGTCCGGAACTGCGTGCTCACGTGTTTCGCGAGGTTGCCGGTGGCCGTCTCGCCGCCGTCGCGCTTGGAGCCGGCCGCACCGCCGTCCTCGAAGAGGAGGTCGGTGATGAGTTCGCGCTTGTCCTCGTAGGACTGGTAGTACGCCTCGAGCGCGATCGCCTCGCGGA
>JBDGSQ010000130.1:0-7889 GCA_042217455.1 Haloferacaceae archaeon
GCCGTCGCCGTCGTGGCGCTGCTGGCCGCCGCACTGCTGGCCGTCCGCCGCGACTGAACCACCGGAGAACTGAACCGGGCGCTCCCCGGTTCGTCTGCGGTCCGCGCACGCTGCATTCATTTTTCGGACGTTCGCTCCCGAGCCGTCAGGCCGGTTTCGTCGGGCGGCGAGACAGATTCTGCTTCGCGGTGCGACGTCCGTGTCCGCTGACTGTCTCGCTCGCGTCCGCCGGAGCCGCATCCAGCGACGAGTGCGGTCGGTGTCGCGCGACTGGCCCGTCGCCGTCTCTCCCGTTACGAGCGATCACATGTCATCGATATTTCGTGAACGCGTCGCCGGTGCGTCCCCCGGTCGGAACGTGTCAGACAGTATCCAATAATGTGTCCTGAATTTCATTTTTGAGCGTGCAATCCGTTGTGACGAGTTCAAAACCGCACGACTGCGACGAGTAACCCGTTCGACCGTGAGTCAATATCAACACACAAGACATTTACCAGAGGGAGTATAATTCTCCTATCGTACCTCTACCCATGGTGGCGCGTCCGAGTAGTTCGCGGATTCATTCACCCGGACAGACAACTATTCGCGAACGAAAGGGCGTGTCGCCGTCGCAGACAACACACAACAAACCATGACAGGACACTCAGACAAACTTCGCGCGCTGCTCCTGGCGGCGCTGATGGTGCTTTCGGTCTTCGCCGGCACCGTCGCGTTCACGGGCAGTGCGGCCGCCACTTCGGACGCGGTTTCGGGCTCGGTCAGCCCGACCACAGTGGCACGCGGTTCGTCGAACAGCTATACAGTCACAGTAGAGGCCAACAAGGTCGACACCCAGGATTCGAATCCTGGCGAGATCACCCTCACGTTTGGCGATGGCACCTGGTCGGTGTCGTCCATTGACAGCACCAGCGTCAATTCGGGGAACGTCACCATCGGTACGACGAGTACTAGCGGTAACACGGCGACGATCCAGATCAACGACGACGGTGGTGTCACTTCGGAGAACGTCAGCATCACCGCAGTGGTGACCGCTGCGGCTTCGTCCACGGGTGGCACGTACGACGTCTCTGCCGCTGTTGACTCCAACACCAACAGCGGAACCGGCGCCGACGTCACCAGTGTCATCGGTACGGTCGACGTCGACGACGGCAAGGGGCCGTCGCTCCGGAAGTCGACCTACTACGACGGTGGCTCGGGCGGCCAGGTCGAACTGGCCTTCTCCGAGACGATGACCGTCCCGAACAAGCCGGTCACGCTGTACTACAAGAACGACACCAAGGCGTTCAACGTCACGATGAGCTCCGGGACCTCCGGGCGCGTCACCATCCCTGTCGGGAACGTCTCGTCGCAGGTCGACACCATCTTCATCCCCTCGGGACTTGAGGACCAGGTCGGTAACTCCTTCGATGCGGGCAACTACTCGCTGACGACCGCCCCGAAGTCGGTCGACGCGACCGAGGGTGAGGGCAGCACGAACCGCGACAGCGCGTACCGCGGCACCAAGGTCGCGCTCACGTTCAACGACACCCAGAGCGACCTCGTCATCAAGGGCCCCGGCGGCTACACGCTCCGCCGGAGCACCGGCACGAACAGCCAGGTCTACGTCTGGAACACGAAGGACATCGACTTCGGCTACTACGACGTCAACGACCAGCAGGACTCGACGACTGGACAGGACGCGAACGTCAGCGTCGAGAACCTCGGCCTGTCGGTCACCCTCGACGAGTCGAGCTACACGACCGAGGAGAACGTCACGGGTAACGTGACCGCCAACGGCTTCAACCGGCCGCTCAAGCTCCAGCTGCTCGACAGCGACGGTGACGAGGTCACCGACTCCTACGTCACGCTCGGCAGTGACGGTGAGGTCGACTTCGACCTCGGCACCGAGGACGACACGGGCAACTACTCCGTCGAAGTGACGGACCTGAAGTCCGGCGTCAGCGCCGAGAGCGACACCTTCGACGTGGAGGACGCCGCGGACAACGTCGCCAACTTCGGTACGGCGACCATCACGCAGGAGCGCGGTGACGTCGCAGAGATCACCGTGAACCTGCAGGGCACGGACACGGCGACGCTGACCATCGGTCGCGTCGGCGACGACAACTACCAGGCCAACATCACGGTCGAGGACGGTAACGACGACGGCGAAGTCGTCGTGCTGTACAACACCTACCTCGCTGGCTCTGGCAGCAACGACTTCGTGACGGTCGACGACAGCGACGACGACATCGTCTCTGCGAGCGACCACGGCCTGTCGTCGATGCTCGACGCGACCGACGGCGGCTACGAGATGAACGTTCGCGCTGGCGACAGCGCCTACACGACGACGGTCGAGGACCCGGACAACGTCGGGACGCTGTTCCTCGACGAGCGGATGACCGGCGACTCGATGACGACGTGGGTCGCGCCGGACGAGATGAAGATGTCGGACCTCTCGAACGCGACTGAGATCCAGAACGCCGTCGAGGACGGCGACCTGACCCAGTCCGGGACGGTCGCCCGGAAGGACATCGTCGTCTTCCAGTTCGAGGTCAACGGCATCGAGGGCATGATCGAAGACTACGGTAGCTTCCAGGCCGCGCTCAACGCGGGCGCGCTGAACGTGACTGCCGAGCAGTCGGGTTCGCTCGCCAACCAGGACCCCAACTGGCTGAACATCACGAACGCCGCGAAGAACGGCTCGGCTGACCTCGTCGTCGACGAGGACAACAACGCCGCGTACGTGGTCTTCGACACGAACGAGGGCGCCAAAGAGTACGCGCGCTCGGTCAAGGACGGCACGTCCTTCGACGCGACGTTCTCCGTCTCCGAGGAGCGCATCCTCGACGTGAAGAACTACGGCATGACGGGCGCGCCCGAGAAGAAGTGGCAGAACGCGACGGGCGCCTACACGGTCGAGGACCGCACGATCGAGTTCTCGGAGGACCCGTACAACGTGACCATGTCCGGCGATCAGGCCATCATGGGCACGACCAACGCGGCACCCGGCACGGAACTCACGATCCGCGTGAAGTCGACCGGTGACACCCAGCCGCGGTTCATCTACACCAACGAGAGCGTCATGGTCCAGTCGGACGGGACGTTCTCGACGACGTTCGACTTCAGCAACCAGTCTGTCGGTGACACCTTCGAGGTGACTGTCTCGGGCGCTGGCTTCGACGAGACCGTCGACGGCAACGTCGTCGAAGCGCAGACGACCGAGCAGACGACGGAAACCACGAGCGAGCAGACCACCGAAGAGACGACTGAGGAGACGACGCAGGCGACGACCGAAGAGACGACCGAGCAGACGACCGAGCAGACGACCGAGCAGACGACCGAGCAGACGACGACCACGCAGCAGAACACGCCCGGCTTCGGCATCGCCGTCGCCGTCGTGGCGCTGCTGGCCGCCGCACTGCTGGCCGTCCGCCGCGACTAACGACTGACCACCCCGGTCGGTCGAACTCCCGTCCGCTCACGCGGATCCTTTCTTTCGACGCCACGACCCGCCAGCGACTGCTCGCTCGGCGACTGTTCGCTCGGGATGGCCGGCAGTCACGGGTATCGACGGACCGCTCTGCGCCGCGCGCGGTAGGCGATGAGGACTCCTCCGAGGAGGGTGAGCGCCGCGAGCGCCAGCGCGACGCCGACGAACCGCGGGTCGCTCCCGAACCGCCGGGCGTTCGGGAGGAGGTGCCACCCCGGAGACGGGGTATCGTACCAGAGGTGTGCGCCGGTCGCGGCCGCCAGCACGCCCGGGACGACGTACTTCAGGAGCAGTCGGAACGACGGGACGGGTATCTGTGCCCGCACGGACAGCGAGCCCCGGAACCACGTGAACGCGACCGAGAGGAGCATCGCGGTGACCGGAAGCCCGTACGTCCCGACCGTCGTGTCGAGGAGGTCGAGCACCGGCCGGTCGAACGCCCGGGCGTTCGCGGCGGAGTAACTCAGCGCGGGGACGAGTCCGAACAGGAACACGAGAGCCGTCACGCCGAGGGCCGCGGTCTGACGGGACCACTCTCCGGCGGACAGGACAGCCGAGACGCCGACTTCGAGCAGCACGACCGAGGAGCTCACGCCGGTGAGACAGAGCGCCCCGAAGAACGCAGCGCTCGCCGCGTCGCTGTACGGCAGCGCCTCGAACGAGCGAGGGAGCGTCGAGAACGCGAGCTGTGATCCGGCGATGGGCGCGAGTCCGGCCGAGAAGACGGCCGGGAAGACGACGAGTCCGGAGAGGACGCCCACGCCGACGCTAGCGACGGTGACGAGGAGCGACGCGCTGACGACGTCGACGCTCTCGTCGAGGTACCGGCCGTAGGTGAGGAGGACGCCCCGTCCGGCAGCGAGCGAGAAGAGGGCGTGTCCGACCGCCGTACTCCAGACGAACGGGTCGCGCAGGGCGGCGAGGTCGGGGGAGAGAAAGAACGAGAGACCGGAGTGAAAGCCCGGGAGCGTGGCCGCGTACGCCGCGAGTCCGAGGAGCGCGAGAATCGCGACCGGAACGACCACCGTCGCGACCCGTTCGATTCCCCGCTCGACGCCGAGGGCGACGACGCCTCCGACGGCCGCCGTGACGAGGAGAAACGAGGCGACCGGCCAGTAGGTCCCCGCGAACCACCCGAACGAGAGGTCGCGCCCGGCGACGGTGGCGACGAAGAACGCGAACGACCACCCCGTCAGCACGAGCGAGTACCCCGCGACGAGGAGGACCACACCGGTGAGAAACCAGCCGAGCGTCTCGAACTCGGGGCGGATCGACCCGAACGCGGAGACGACGTCTGCGTGGAGCGCCCGACCGACCGACAGTTCGAGCAGGACGAGCGGGACTGCGACCGAGACGGCGGCGAGGAGATACGGGAGCAGGTACGCGCCGCCCCCGTTCCGTCCCACGACGAAGGGGAAGGTCCAGAGCGTCGCAGGGCCGACTGTCGCACCGACAGTCGCCACGAGGAAGCCCGCGTCCGAGGACCACTGTTCCATGACGAGTTGACGGATTGATACGTACGCCAGCGCCATCACTGTTGTCCCCGAGCGGAGAGCGGTGGAATCTGGATATCCGGACGGCGGTCGGGAACGAGCGACCGGTCTCGGGAGATCGGTGCGTGTGGCGGGTCGGAACAGCGGTGCCGGGTGGCGTGGGGGGAGCGTTGGCGAGGCGGGGGCGCGTCGCGGACGGCGCGCCGGTTCAGGCGTTCTCTGCGAGTCGAGACGCGATGAGCTGTGCGCCCTGCGCGGGGGCGAGGTCCGGCCGGGAGGGCGAGACGACCTCGACGTCGCGCTGGAGCGTCTCGCGCAGTCGCTCCTCGACCTCGCCCGCGAGGCCCGGGATGCAGGCCATCCCGCCGGTCAGCACGACGGGCTGGTCCAGCGCGAGCTGGTAGACCTTCATGTAGTCGTTCGCCAGTTCGGGGAGGAAGCTGTTGGCGATCTCGTCGACGACTTCGTCGACGTACTCGTCGACGGCGTCCATCACGGAGTCCTCGATGGTGAACTCGTGGGACCCGCCGCCGGGCTGCTGGATGACGTCGGTGAACGGCTCGTAGTCCTCGAAGTCGGCGTGTTCCTCCTTGTACTCGCGAGCGGTCGTGAGGTCGATGTTGACCCGCCCCTGCGTCTCCTCCTCGACGTAGTTCGCGATGCGGCGGTCCACCTCGTTGCCCGTCACGCCGCCCGTGGCGACCGGCGAGAGCTGCTCGCCGCGTCGGAAGGTGCACATCTCCAGGTTCGTCGAGCCGAGGTTGATAGAGACGAAGATGCGGTCGATGGCGCCGAGTTCGTCGTCGAACGCGGGGAGCGAGCCACACAGCGACTCCGGGTAGCTCCGGACGAGTACGTCGCCGACGTCGCTGTTCTCGACGACGGACGTGAGATTCTCGATGCCGGGCTCGTTGTCTATCGTCGGCACCGCGTAGACGACGGCGCTGCTCTCGGGGACGTTGTTGGAGTCGGTGAACGCGCTGAAAAAGCGAGCGGCGAGTTCGGCGTTCTCGTCGTCTTCGGGGAGGCCGGAGCGCAGCATGTACTGGACGCGATCGGGGTACTCCATCGCCGCCTCCTCTCCGTAGAGGACGCGCTCCTCTCCGGTCAGGGCGTCCTCGTAGGTCGCCAGACAGGTGAGCGTCCGGGTGGTCGCTACGTCGTCGCCGTCGGGCATCGAGAGCACGGTTCGGGTACTCCCGAGTTTCACGCCGACGGGTGTCAGGTCGTCGCTCTCTTCGACCGGGACTGGTGCGTCTTCCTCGTCACCCATGGGGGGCCGTTTTCAGCACCCGCTAAAATAGCTACGGTCCCAATTATCACTTCTCACAATCGGTGTACGACGCGAGCTTCGTCACGTAGTCGAGGCTCACGAGGTGGTCGTCCAGCGAGGGTTCGCGGTCGCCGAGCGTGGCCGCGTCGAGGCCGGTGAGATGGGTGCGCAGGTCGTCTGCGACCGAGGGAGATATCCACTCCACGTCCTCGTAGTACGAGAGCGCCTCCTCCGCGCCGTCGCGTCCGACCTGCTGGAGGAGGAAGTCGAGCCACTCGAACACCGTCGTCGTGCCGACGTACGCAGGGGGGAGCGAATCGAGGTAGGGCCGCTCGAGCGCCTCCGGCCTCGCTCGCGTCTCGCGTTCGCTCATCGTCTCGTAGACGCCCGCGCGGAACGTGTCGGCGGAGGCGGAGCCGGGGGCCGCCCGCTCGTCGTTCACGAGGGGCGTCTCGAACGTCACCGACCCGAAGTCCCCGTCGCCGTCGCCTCGGAGTTCGACGTCGGCAGCGTCACGGAGTTCGTCGAGGTCGTACTCGCTGGGATTGATGCGCATGTGGACGTCGGCTCCCCCTACAGACACCACCGAAATAAATCTTGACCGTCGACCGGTGTGTCGCACCTCGCCGCAGGGGGTCGATTCGAGCGTGAAGTGAGGCGAGGCTGTCAGTTCTGCGGCTCCCTGAGCCCGCGGAAGGTCGTCTCGTCGCCCGGGTCGAGCGCCGGGCGGACTCTGGTCCGGAGCAACAGGAGGACCGTGGCGATGCCGACGGCGTCGGCGAGCAGGTCGACCGCCGAGTCGTCGAAGCCCCAGAAGTGGAGGTTCGCGAAGAGGCCGAGATACTCGACGACTTCCCACCCGACTGCGCCGGCGCCGGCGAAGGCGACGACGAACGCGGCGAGTCGCGTCCCGCGGAGTCCGATCCCCAGCCCGACCCGTGCGACGAGGAGCGCGACGGCGCTGGCGGAGATGTAGTGGGTGAGTAACTGGAACCACCAGTAGCGGACGTACAGGCCGGTCGCGTTGCCGACGCTGTGGAAGGTGTAGGCGAACAGCGCGTAGGCCAGCGCGAACAGCCACGCGCGGTTCACGAGGACTCGTCTGACGGCCGTCACGCCAGTACCTACGTCGGTGCCGGATAAAAACGGTCCCGTACGTCGGTGCCGGATGCACACAGCCCCGTACGTCGGTCGGTCGTCCTCGCCCGCGGTTCCGCCCCGGCGTCGCTCCCCGTCAGGGCTTCGACCGTCGCCGACGTCGCTCCCGGGTCGCCGTCGCCGACGTCGTCTCTCGACCGACGTCACTCACCGCTCGACCGTCGCGTGGATCTTCTCGAGGTACGCGGACTCCGTGAGCGTTCCCGCGGCGCGCTCGCGCGCCCACGACGCCCGTATCTCGTAGGACCCCGTCCGCGTCTTCCGGTCGTCGAAGAGGATGCACTCGAGGAACTGGTGGTTCGCGTTCTCTCCCTCCGGCGGCACCGTCCCGGCGTACACCGACGCGACGGTGGCCACCTCCGCCTCGAAGGCGGACTGGGTCGACGTGTCCGGGTAGTACTCGACTATCCACCGGCGGAAGTCCTCGGAGATTCGCTTCACGTCCACCGACCGCTCGCGGAGGCGTCGCTCGAACTCGCGGAAGTTGCTCGACTCG
>JBDGSQ010000050.1:0-7774 GCA_042217455.1 Haloferacaceae archaeon
CACCTGACGAAGCGGTCTCGACTCGTCACCTGACGTAGTACGGGTCGTCCCCGGCGAAAAAGCGCCCGAGGTCGCTCTCGCGGCGGTAGTCGGTCGACCGGAGGTCCTCGATGGCCCCCACGAGACGGTCGGCGTCGCCGTCGGTCCACGCGGCGGGTTCCTTGATCGGCAACACGAGAAAGCCGCTCCCGAGCAGTTCCGTCCCGTGGAGGCGGTCCTGTCTCCCCGCCACCTGCAGGGACCTCGCGGTGTAGTTCTCGAGGACGTGCCGTATCGCTCGCTCGCCGACGGGCAGGAGGACGTGGGCGGCGATGGCCCGGAGTTCCGCGTCGAAGAAGCGCTCCATCTCCCGGTACTCGGCGTCCGTCGGCGCACGCTCCCGCACGCACATGTCGAGATACGAGAGGAAGGTCCGGTTCGTCGACGGGCGCGGCCCCGCGGCCGAGAGGAGATCGGCATCGGCGAGAGCCTCCTGGAGTCGCAGGCCCGCCGCGTTCGTGAACGGGACCCCCGCGCCGTCTTCGGTGACCGCCGCTCCACCCGTCGCGTCCGCTCCCGTCGCCGTCTCCGGTTCCGTGCCGCCGTCCGCGGTCGACGCGCCGCCGTCTGCGGTGGCGGCGTCGTCGCCCCCGTGCACGTCGGGGCTGTCACCCACGACGTGGAAGTCGGCGTTGGCGTCGCCGTACCCCGGCACGTATCGTTCACAGGGGGGCGACATCGCGAACGGGTTGCTGATGCGGTCGGTGACGTTCCTCACAGTTCCCCGCTAGTACGCGGCGGTCGGGATATAGGTCGCACGGTTCGGTACTGTCGGGTTTCGATGGGCGGGCGTCTCCTGCCCGCGGTCGGGTCGGCTATCGGCCCCCGGCGGGACCGGTTCGGAGTTCGACCCCAGCGGGACCGGTTCGGAGTTCGACCTCAGCGGGACTGATTCAGGGCTCGACCCCGGGGGGACCGGTTCAGGGCTCGACCCCGGGGGACCGATTCAGAGTTCGACCCCGGAGGGGATGAGACTCTTCGAGCGGAGGAGGTTGCCGTCCGCGTCGTAGACGAGGAAGGTCTCTTTCTCGTAGGTGACGAGCGGTTCGCCGTTGATGCTGAGTTCGACGCGGTAGCGGCCGCTCTCCGCGTCGGACTGTTCGCCGTAGGCTCTGGCAGCGTCGATGAACCGCATCACGTCGTCGGCCTCCTCGTTGAGTTCGAGGATGAAGTCACCCGTGAACCGGTTCGTGACGCTCACGACCCCCGTCGCGCCCCCCCGGTCGAGTGGCGCCTGCAGTCTGAACGCCACGTCCGTCTCCGCCGCGTCGAGTAGCTCCTCGTCGCTCCCCACGAGGCGCTCTCGGAGCGAGTCTTCCGGCCCCTGAAAGTCTATCCGAACCTGTGGCTCGCGGGGGTCGCCGTCCGCGTCCACCCAGTCGATGTTGTCCACCGCCAGCGCGAAGTAATCACGCCTCATTCCGTGACAGTCACTTTGGTTTCAGCCGGTATGAACGTAACGCCGGGTTGCGTCGTCGCCGCCGTCGCGGTCAGGCGACGCATGGCTGACAGCCGGGAACCGACCCCCGCGTCGTCGGCGCACGGTTCCGTCGCAGACAGAGAACCGACGGGAGTATTTATGCCGCTCCGGTCAAATTAATACCTGTTTAACGGGGGTGAGACAGAATGTCCGGTGATACAGACAGTTCGAGTGAGTCGTCGTCGAGAACGTTCCGTCGGCGACTCCGGCGGTTCGTCGAGATCATCCGCGGGTCGGCCATCGACGTCCGCCCGTATCGGCCGGACCGCGACGGCCCGCTCGCCTCGTTCACCCCGCCGCCGGGACAGGAGGTCGTCGACCAGTACTGGGTGAACGCCCCCTTCGCCTACGTCGTGATAACCCACGACGAGGAGCGCAGCGAACATCTCTACAACGCGGTCGAGCCAGATCTCGACGACTTCGAGGAGACGCTCCTCTCGCGGGTCTCAGAGGACATCCGCGACCCGCTTCTCTTCCGCCCGGGGACCAGCGACACGGACGAGCAGACGCTCAGTCGCGAACTCACGCACCTGCTCGAGGAGTACGGCGTCGAGGTGGAAATGGACACGTTCCACAAACTGCTGTACTACCTCGACAGGGACTTCCGGGGCTACGGGAAGATAGACCCCCTGATGCACGACGTCCACATCGAGGACATCTCCTGTGACGGCTACGGGCTCCCGATATTCGTCTACCACGACGACTACACGGACATCGAGACGAACCGCACGTTCGAGGAGTCCGAACTCGACAACTACGTCGTCAAGCTCGCCCAGCAGTCCGGCAGGCACATCAGCGTCGGCGAACCGGTCGTGGGCGCGACGCTCCCTGACGGGTCGCGCATCGAACTCGCCCTCGGCGAGGAGGTCACCCCGCGCGGGTCCGCGTTCACCATCCGCATGTACGCGGACGAGCCGTTCACGCCCATCGACCTCGTCGAGTACGGCACCTTCAGCATCGAGCAGATGGCCTACCTCTGGCTGGCCATCGAGAACAACAAGTCGCTGCTGTTCGCCGGCGGGACCGCCTCGGGGAAGACGACGTCGATGAACGCCGTCTCGATGTTCATCCCGCCGCGCTCGAAGGTTCTCACCATCGAGGACACGAGAGAGCTCTCGCTGTACCACGACAACTGGCTGTCGAGCGTCACCCGCGACCGACTCCACGAGGGGCGGGACATCGACATGTACGACCTGCTCCGCTCTGCGCTCAGACACCGCCCCGAGTACATCGTCGTCGGCGAGGTCCGCGGCGAGGAGGCCGTGACTCTCTTCCAGGCGATGAACACCGGGCACACGACCTTCTCGACGATTCACGCAGACAGCATCGAGACGGTCATCAACCGCCTCGAGAACGACCCCATCGACGTCCCCCGGGCGATGGTCCAGTCGCTCGACATGATCTGCGTGCAGTCGCTCACGCGACTGGACGGCGAGCGCGTCCGCCGGTCGAAGATGATCGGCGAGGTGGGGAGCATCGACCAGCGGACGGGCGAGCTCGACTACTCGACGTCCTTCTCGTGGAACGCGAGCGAGGACACCTTCGGCCGGAGCGACAGTCAGGTTCTCGAGGAGATTCAGGACGAGCGCGGGTGGAGCCGGACCGAACTCCTCCGGGAGTACCGGCGGCGACAGGCGTTCCTCACGTACCTCAGGGAGGGCGACATCACCGACTACCGGCAGTTCACCGCGCTGGTCAACGAGTACTACACCGACCCCGAGCGGGTGATGGACCGCCTCGAACGCGAGTTCGACGTCGACCCGGACGTCGTCGCCGACGTCGAAGCGGAGGCGGAGTCCGACTGACCGATGTCGCTCCTGCACTTCGTTCCCCTCGGGTTCGCCCTCGCCGGCATCACCCTCGTCGTCGTGTCGTCGTTCAGCGACCGCCTCCGACGGCTGACCGCTCGCCTCGCGCTGCCGCTGTTCGGGGCGTTCGTGAGCCGAAACGGGACGCGGAGGAACAGACAGCGAGCGCTCCTCCGGTCGGCCCACGTCGGCGAGACCCACCGCGTCTTCGCCTCCCGGACGCTCCTTTTCGGCACCGTTCTCGGCATCTCGGGGAGCGTCGTCGGCGTCTACGCTGTGGCGGGCGTCCTCACTGCGCTGACGGAGAGTTCGCAGGCTGTCTCGGCGGCGCTCCCCCCCGCGCTCTCGTTTCTCTCCGTCTTCGTGCACGTGCCCTCGCTCTCCATCGGCAAACTGTTCCTGCTGTTGCTGACGGCCGCGGCGACGGTCGGAACCGGCCTCGCGGCTGTCGGCTACTGGGCGCGCTGGCAGTTCCTCGAACAGCGCGCCGTCGCCCGGGCGAGTCAGATCGAGGCGACGGTGCCCCGGACGGTGGCGTTCGTCTACGCCCTCTCCCGGAGCGGGATGCCGTTCCCGAAGGTCCTCCAGACCCTCACGCGAAACGAGGGCGTCTACGGCGAGGCGGCGCGAGAACTCGGCGTGGTCGTCCGCGAGATGAACGTCTTCGGCGTCGACGTCATCACCGCGCTCCAGCGCATGTCCGACCGGACGCCGAGCGACAGCCTCGAGGAGTTCGGCGAGAACCTCGCGAGCGTCCTCGGGAGCGGGCGACAGCTCTCGACGTTCCTCCGCCAGCAGTACGAGCGCTACCAGGAGGAAGCGGAGGCCCAGCAGGAGCGGTACCTCGAACTGCTTGGGACGCTCGCCGAGGTGTACGTGACCGTCCTCGTCGCCGGGCCGCTGTTTTTCGTCACGGTCCTCGTCGTCATCGGACTCGTGATGTCGAACACGCTGCCGCTGGTTCGGTTTCTGACCTACGTGGCGATTCCGCTCGCCAGCGCCGGCTTCGTCGTCTACGTCGACAGCGTCGCCCAGTCCTCCAACGTCCGCGGCGAGTACGAACAGGGAAGCGAGGAGCCGCGTTCGTCGCTCCGGCGGCACCGGCGGCAGGCGGCGTCAGACGGCGGCGTCGTCGCCGACCGGTGGCAGGCGAACCGCGAGCGACTCCGGACCTACGACCGCTTCAGACAGCTCCGCCGATGGCTCGAACGCCCGGTCGAGTCGGTGCTCAGGAACCCGCAGGCGACGCTGCTGGTCACCGTCCCGGTGGGGCTTCTCTACGTCGCCCTCGAGTCCGGTCCGGTTCCGCTCGGTCCGGGCGCCGCTGGCGTCCTCGACGAACCGGTGGTACTCGCCACCGTCTTCGTCCTCGGCGTCTACACCGTCGTCCACGAGATTCAGAAGCGGCGCGTCCACGCCATCGAGACGGAGGTGCCGGACTTCCTCGACAGGCTGGCGAGCGTCAACGAGGCCGGGATGACTATCGTCGGGAGTATCCACCGGGTCGCAGACAGCGACCTCGGAGCGCTCGGCGACGAGATGGCCCGGGTCAGACGCGACATCCGCTGGGGCGCGGACGCGCGGACGGCGCTCCGCCGCATGGACCGCCGGGTCGGGACCCCGATGGTCTCCCGTGCGGTGACGCTCATCACCAACGCGATGACCGCGAGCAGCGACGTCGCCCCGGTCCTCCGCATCGCGGCGACGGAGGCGCACGACACGCGACAGCTCCAGCAACGCCGCCGCGACGAGATGCTGACGTACCTCGTGGTCATCTACATCTCGTTTCTGGTCTTCCTCGCCATCGTCGTCGCGCTGAGCGTCTCGTTCATCCCGGCCATCGAGTCGGCGACGAGTCAGGCGATGAGCGGAGTACAGCCCCCCGCAGGGATGGGGTCGCAGGCGAGCATCATCACGGGAGTCCGGGACGTGAACACGGCAGCGTACCACCGGCTCCTCTTTCACGTCACGGCCGTCCAGGCGGTCTGTTCCGGACTCATCGCCGGGAAACTCGGCGAGGGGAGCGTCCACGACGGGCTGAAGCACTCGGCGACGATGCTGCTGCTGACCTACCTGATGTTCCAGTTCGTCTGACTCGACCGGCTCTCTTCCGGCTGCAAGCGAGACGCCAGCCAGCGGCGGCGACCCGGCGACCGAACCGCGAGACACTTGCCCTCCCGGGGAGTGGGTGGCGGTATGGACGACGTACGGGCGACCTACGACCGCATCGCAGCGCACTTCGCCTCGACCCGGGAGTATCCGTGGCCGGAGGTGGAGTCGTTCCTCGAGGAGTCGGGCGAGGGCGTCGCCCGCGCGCTCGACGTCGGCTGTGGCAACGGTCGGCACGCCGAACTCGCGGCCGCGTGCGCAGCCGAGGTGGTCGGCGTCGACGTGAGCCGGGAGCTCCTCCGGACCGCAAGACGGCGGAACCGGGAGCGGGGATTCGACCTCCACCTCCTGCAGGGCGACGCCGCGGCGCTCCCGCTGGCGGACGGCGCGTTCGACCTCGCGGTGTACGTGGCGACGCTCCACCACCTCCGCCCGCGAGACAGGCGGGTCCGGAGCCTCGACGAACTCGCCCGCGTGCTCGCGCCCGGCGGTCGCGCCCTCGTCAGCGCGTGGAGCGTCGAACACGACCGCTTCGACCGGCGGGAGGGGTTCGACACGACCGTCGACTGGACGCTCCCGGGCGGGGAGACGGTCCCCCGGTTCTACCACATCTACTCGCGCGCGGAGTTCCGCGCCGACCTCGACGCGAGCGCGCTCGAGACTGTCGAGACGCGCGTCTCGAGCGGGAACTGCTACGCCGTCGTCACCGCGCGGTGACCGAACCGGACGGCTCCGCTCCCCCGTGCTACGTGAGTACGTGACGGGTTGGTCGTTCGATTGCACGGGAGCTATGGGCTTAAGGACACCCGGACGAAAAGGGACGCTACGATGAGCGAAGACGAGCCCGCTGCGTACGAGGTCGTCGTCGTGGGCGGCGGTCCCGCCGGACTGACCGCCGCGCTCTACACGACGCGACTCGGTCACGAGACTGCGGTCGTCGACCGCGGCGGCGGTCGGGCGGCCATGATGCTGGACACGCACAACGTCATCGGAGTCACAGAGGAGGTGTCGGGCAACGAGTTCCTCCAGACCGCACAGGACCAGGTCGAGGAGTACGGGGCGGACATCCACCGCGACTACGTCTCCGAGGTCACGCTGACCGACGACGGACGGTTCCGCCTCCGCGGCAACGAAGACGAGTACCTCGCAGAGCGCGTCGTCCTCGCCACCGGCTTCGCCGACGAGCGCCCGGACCCGCCGCTCCCGCGCACGGGCCGGGGGCTGCACTACTGCCTGCACTGCGACGCCTACATGTTCGTCGACGAGTCGGTGTACGTGATGGGGGCCGGCGAGTCGGCCGCACACGTGGCGATGATCATGCTCAACTTCACCGACGACGTGGACCTGTTGCTCCGCGACGAGGAGCCAGCGTGGAGCGACGAGACCGACAGACAGCTCCGCGGACACCCCGTCGATATCGTCGAACCGGAGATAACGGGCATGACGAAGCAAGACGACGGCTGGCTCGACAGCTTCGAGTTCGCGGACGGCTCCTCCCGGCAGTACAAGGGCGGGTTCGCCATGTACGGGTCGGAGTACAACAGCCGGCTCGCCGACCAGCTCGGCTGTGACCGCACCGACGGCGGCGCGGTCGAGGTCGACGACCACGGCCGGACGAGCGTCGACGGCGTCTACGCGGTCGGCGACCTCGTCCCCGACCACAGCCAGATTCCCGTCGCCATGGGGCAGGGCGCGAAAGCCGGCATCGACATCCACTACGACCTCCGGGAGTTCCCCCGGAGCCTCGACGATATCGAGGCCGAGGGACCGGTCGACGCGGCGGAGGTCCCCGCCATCTCGCCCGGCCTGCGCGAGGCGGCCCGCGCGTTCGGGTCGACCGACGACTGACGCCCCCACCGGACCGGCGTCCGACCGGGCGTTCCACGCGCGTCGAGAAAGAGAGCGGGTTCGAGACCGACCGACTGCACCGGCACGGCGGCACCGACTCGCACAGTCGCCGAATCGGCCGTCTGGGCGGTGGGTCGGGTCCGACCACCCGCGACGGATTACGACGATTGTCGTGGAGAAGGTTCATTAATCGTCGTCCCCTGTCCGTCGTACGATGATGACAACGTACTCGTGTCCCGAGTGTGGTGGAACGCTGGAGACCGACCGCGGGTGCTGGACGTGCCAGAACTGCGGCTACGCACCGCCTCACGGCGCGGACTGAGCCGGCGGCGGCGACCCCCGGTGCCACCGGAAAGAGAAAGGCCCTTATTCCGGCGTCGTGAACGGAACCTGTCCGCCGAGGGCGTGGCGACGACGCGTCGTCGGCCGCGGCGAGCGCGCCGGTGGTCTAGTGGCAGGACCTGAGCCTTCCAAGCTCATGGCCCGGGTT
>JBDGSQ010000027.1:0-2803 GCA_042217455.1 Haloferacaceae archaeon
GTCCCGTTCCGCCGTCCAGTCGGCAGGGGCACCGTCGGTGACCCCCTCTCTGACGACGTACCCGGGACAGCCGCCCTGGGTAGGGGTGCAATCCGAACACGAAGAACCCAGCATAAATACTTTGTGTAATCCTCCGATAACTGTCAGTATTCATAAATCAATGTTGCTGTCTCAGTCTGTCGATTTTAGAGTACCTGGACAGTTCAGAAATGTGTCTGAAAACATGAATATTATTCAATTATTTCTGAGTGAACGGACGGGAGAGCTGAGTCGAGGGTAGGGAGGTTCTAGGTGCAGCGTAGTTACAGTGCAGCGAGCGCCGAAGAGCAGGGAGTGTCCGAGCCGAGAGGGCCCGAGCGGGTCAGTCGTCTTCCGGGGGCAGACCCTGGTCGTCCACGACGGTCCCGTCCTCGTCGACGGTCACGACGCCGCGGGCGTTCACGTCGTAGGGGTTGAGACCGATCTCCTCCATGTACTGCTTGTAGAGTCGTTCTGCCGTCTCGGCGTCCTTCTGGCGGTCGGACGCGCGGTCGCAGAGGTCGATGAGGTCCTCGGGGACGTCGTTCTCGTGGACGATCCAGTGGTTGATGAGGTCCGAGAGCCGACGGATGGGGCTGGTGAAGTGCCCGTAGATGTCGAAGTTCAGCGCGTGGTGTCCGCCGAAGGGGTCGTTCATGTACTTCGCGCGCGGCATGACCTTCAGGACGGCGCGCTGAATCTTCGACAGCATGCGGTCCGGCGCCTCCTCGAGCGTCGCGTTCACGGCCTTGCGCGGGTCGTCCCACGTGCTTCCGGGGATGGAGACGCCCTCGAGTTCCTGAATCTCGCGGAGGGCCTCGTCCCACTCGTCGGGAGTCGGCTGCGGGTGGACGCGGTACATCGCCTCGACGCCGCGGTTCCACATCAGTTCGTGGGTGACGGCCTTGTTGGCTTTCAGCATCGACTCCTCGATTATCGTGTGGGCGCGGTCCCGCCGGGGGTTGAGGACGAGCGAGCCGTCCTCCTTGCGCTGTTCGTGCATCGCGTCCGCGAGTTCGAAGGCCAGCGAGCACTCCTCGTGCAGGGGCGCGTCGGGGTCGTCGAGTCGGTTCTCACACTGCGTGTAGGTGAGGCGCTCGTCGCTCTGGATGACCGACTTGTAGATGTCGATGGACTCGAACGAGAGCGTCTCCCTGTCGATCTCCATCTCGACGGTGTGGGCCAGGCGGTCCTCGTTCGGGACCAGCGAACAGACCGTCTCCGCGAGGACGGGAGGCAGCATGTGGACGGTGTACGCGGGGAGGTAGACGGTGTTCCCGCGCTCGACCGCCTCCGCCCACATCTGCGTGTCCGGCGAGACGTAGTGGGTCACGTCGGCGATGTGGACCCAGAGCGTGTAGCTCTCCTCCCCTTCCTCGATGCTGATGGCGTCGTCGAAGTCCTGCGCGTCCGCGGGGTCGGTCGTCCACGCAGTCATCTCCCGGAGGTCGCGGCGCTCTTCGACCTCGTCTCGAATCTCCTGCTGGACGTCCTCCGTCCGCTCGCGGGCCTCGCGGAGCACCTCCGACGGGAACTTGTCGCGGAGCTCGAACTCCTCGAAGAGTTCCTCGCGTTTGTCCTGTAACTGCCGGGCGGTCTCCGGAGAAATCTCGACCGGCCCCTGACCCTCGGCCGTTCCGGCCTGGGCCTGCGCGTCGTTCGACATGACCAGTACTATTCGGGAGAGGTAGTTAGGCGTGTCGGGGCACGCCGGTGAGCGACGGGACGGGAAGTGACCGGGAATCGAACGGCAAACCGGGAGATGGACGGCGAGCGGGTGGCTCGAGTCAGTACTCCTCGTGCGTTCCGTACCGCTCCTCGATCGCGGCCTGATAGCGCGCGAGGAACGCCTCCTGGCTCAGGCCGTCTCGCTCGATGTCGACGAGGAGCGCCTCGAGTTCGTCGCGCGACTGGTGACAGAGGTCGCGATAGCAGTCCTTGCAGAGGTGCTCGAAATCCTTGCCGTGCCGGTCCCACCGGTCGCCCTCCTTGTCGTACTCGCGGGCCTCGGACCGGAGTAGCGACGTGCCACAGGCGATGCAGACGACCGTCTTTCGGTCCCGGTTACTCCGGGGACTCCACATACGGATTTCCACAACGTGACCTTACTTAGCACTTGTTGCGGATTCAGGCGACGATTAATTCGCCCGCCAGTGTCCGGGCCGATAGCCGCGGTCGCATCGGTGGAGAACCCGGAGCGACGACGCCGACGGAGAACAGTCGATTTATGCCCCGAGGGAGACACCTACGGGTATGAAAATCAAGTCGCGTCACCACCTCCGGAGTGACGAGATTCGCAACATCGAGGAGCGACTCGCCGCCGACCTCGACGTCGACCTCGGCGGCGAGAGCTACGAGTTCGTCGAACTCGAGGGAAGCGAGTTCGACGTCGTCCTCGTCGACGGCGTCCCCGCGGTCCTCTACGTCGGCGACGAGCCGTTTCTGACGGTCCGCGGCGCGAACGAGCATCCGCCGGAGAGCCACGTGGTCACCGTCGACGCGGGCGCAATCTCGTTCGTCAGCGACGGGGCCGACGTGATGCGTCCCGGCATCGTCGAGGCCGACGGCGACATCGCCGAGGGCGACCTCGTCGTCGTCGCCGAGGAGACACACGGGAAGGTACTCGCCATCGGCCGAGCCCTGACCGGCGGCGAGGACATGACCGGCGACTCGGGCAAGGTCGTCGAGTCCATCCACCACGTCGGCGACGACCTCTACCAGTTCACTCCCTGACCGACCGCAGTCGGTCGAATGCTGGCTCTCGTCTGCCGTCGGCTGCTCGCTC
>JBDGSQ010000027.1:2903-7712 GCA_042217455.1 Haloferacaceae archaeon
TCGGCTGCTCGCTCTCGTCCGCAGTCGGCTACTCGCTCTCGTCTGCGTTCTCGTCGTCTAGCTCCTCGCCGTACTTCTCCAGCAGCGTCTCCTGTCCCCGGCGCGCCTCGACGTAGGTGTCGCGCAGGTCCCTGATGGGCGTCTCGGTGGCGTCGATGCGCAGGTCGTTGTAGTAGCGCCGGAACTCCCTGTCTTCGGTCGTCTCGACCCGGACCGCCGCGCTCTGGACCGGCAGGTCCTCGCGCCTGTCGCCGCCCTCGGCCTGCCCGGCCGCGAGCGCGTCGACGAGGCGCTTGGCCAGCGGTTCGGCCCCCTCCGGGTCCTCGCCGCCGTCGAGAGCTTCGTCCTCGTACGTCTCGGCGACGGCGTCGACGACGGACGCCCCGGTGAGGAGGTTGCCGGCGACGGTGTAGTTCTCGCCCGCGACGTGGCCGTACCACTCGTTGCACTCCTCGCCGGAGAACGTGAACGTCCCCCCGGCGTCGACGCCGTGGAGCTGGCGCTCGGCGCGCCCCTCGTCGGCGTTCAGGAGCGCCTGCAGGGCGTCGTCGACGGCGAGGCCGTCGTCGAGGTACTCGACGCCCTTCCTCCCGAGTTCGACGTTGACGAGGCTCTGAGTCGCCACCGCGCCGTTCTCGCTGACGAACGGGCAGAGCGTCCCCACGCCGGGGAGGCGCGTCGTCACGGCGACGCCGAACCGCGTCTGCTCGTCGCCCGCCTCGTCGACGTACTCCTCTCGAACGCAGATGCTGAAGGTCACAGCCGACCACTCTCGGGGCACGGGCAAAAAGGCACTCGCGTCGGCAGGTTCGTCCGGCGTACCCGGGGGCGTAAGCCGCCCGCACCTCGTCAGCCCTCCGTCTGACGTAAAGACTAATGAGGCAGTTAGACTTGTAAGGCACATGGGCATCATGAGCAAGATTCTCAGTGGCGGCGAGTCCCACACCACTGAGGATTACGTCGAACTGGACCTGGACGACTTCGACACCGCCCGGGGAGACACTGGCATGCGGGTACACGTCGCGGAGATACAGGGACAGCAAGACGTCATCGCCATCAAGGACGCCGTCTACGACGGCGACCTCGTCATCGCCGACATCGTTCGCCACTCCACGCACGACAGCACCACAGAACACATCATCGACGAACTCCAGCAGGTCGTGCGGGAGGTCGACGGCGACATCGCACAGAAGCCGGACGGCGACCAGATAATCATCGCACCGGCCGGCGTCTCCGTCAGCCGCGAGAAGCTGAGCTGAGTTCCCCGCCGTTCTCTCTCGATGCCCCGGCGAGCCGTAGCAACGCCTGCCGGTCGTCGATCCGGTCGACGGCCGTATCTCTCGCGTGCGCGCGATGTCGCAACCGATAGGCATACCCTTGCCCCAGCCATACGGAGCGCAAGATGAGCAAGGACTACATCGAGGTTCGCGGTGCTGAAGAGCACAATCTCAAGGACCTCGACGTCCGCATCCCGCGGGAGACGTTCACCGTCGTCACCGGTCTCTCGGGGTCGGGGAAGTCGTCGCTCGCGTTCGAGACTGTCTACGCGGAGGGGCAACGCCGCTACATCGAGAGTCTGAGCGCCTACGCCCGCAACTTCCTCGGTCAGATGGACAAACCGCAGGTCGAGTCGGTCGAGGGGCTCTCGCCCGCCATCTCCATCGACCAGAAGAACGCCGCCAACAACCCCCGCTCGACCGTGGGGACGGTCACGGAACTGCACGACTACCTCCGCCTGCTGTACGCGCGAATCGGGACCCCCCACTGCCCGGAGTGCGGTCGGGAGGTCGGCGAGCAGAGCGCCCAGAACATGGTCCGGCGCATCCTCGAACTCCCCGAGGGGACCAGAGCGAAGATCGCCGCGCCGGTCGTCCGCGACCAGAAGGGGGCCTTCCAGGACCGCTTCGACGACCTCGTCTCGGAGGGGTACGCCCGCGTCGAAGTCGACGGCGAGGAGTACGACCTCACGGTCGACCGCCCCGACCTCGACGAGAACTACGACCACACCGTCGACGTCGTCGTCGACCGGGTGAAGGTGAGCGAGGACGCTCGCTCGCGCATCACCGACTCGGTCGAGACGGCCCTGGAGGAGGCCGGCGGCGTCCTCAAGGTCGTCCTGCCGGACCCCCCGGAGGGAGTCGAACTCGGGACCGAGGCGCGCTCGACCGGCGACCTCGCGGGCGGCGGCGACGACCGGCTCGTCGTGGAGTTCTCGGAGGAACTGGCCTGCACGCACTGCGGCATCGACTTCTCGGAGATAGAGACCCGGAGCTTCTCGTTCAACTCGCCGCACGGGGCGTGCCCGGAGTGTGAGGGCATCGGCGAGACCAAAGAGATAGACGAGGACCTCGTCGTGCAGGACGAGTCGAAGCCGATACGGAGCGTCTTCGAGCCGTGGAGCTACAACCGCTCGTACTACCGGACGCGGCTCGACTCCGTGGCCGATCACTTCGACGTCAGCGTCGACACGCCCTTCGAGGAACTCGACGACGACGTACAGCGGCAGTTCCTCTACGGGACAGACGAACAGGTGGTCTTCGAGCGGCAGACGAAAAACGGCGTCCGCCGCAAGACGAAACGCTTCGAGGGGGTCATCCCGAACCTCGAGCGGCGGCACGTCGAGACCGAATCGAAGAGCACCCGCGAGCACATCGAGGAGTACATGGCCGTGACGACCTGTCCGGCCTGCGAGGGGACGCGGCTGAAGCCCCAGTCGCGCTCTGTGCTCGTCGAGGGGACCGCCATCACCGAGGTGAACCGGATGAGCATCGGCGACGCCCTCGCCCACTTCGAGGGGATGGAAGCGGACCTCACAGCGCGCGACCGGACCATCGCCGAGGAGATTCTCAAGGAGATTCGCGCCCGCCTCGGCTTCATGACGGAGGTCGGGCTCGAGTACCTCACGCTCGACCGCGAGGCGTCGACGCTCTCGGGCGGTGAGTCCCAGCGCATCCGACTGGCCACGCAGGTGGGGTCGGGGCTCGTCGGCGTCCTCTACGTCCTCGACGAACCGTCCATCGGTCTCCACCAGCGCGACAACGACCGGCTGCTGAACACCCTGGAGGGGCTGCGCGACCTCGGCAACACGCTGCTGGTCGTCGAGCACGACGAGGAGACGATGCGCCGCGCGGACAACATCATCGACATGGGTCCCGGGCCGGGCAAGCGCGGCGGCGAGGTCGTCGTACAGGGCGACTTCGACGAGGTGGTCGACTGCGACGACTCGGTCACCGGCGACTACCTCGCCGGGCGGGAGGCGATTCCGGTCCCGGACGAGCGCCGCGACGCCGACGGCGGTCTCGTCGTCAGGGGCGCCCGCCAGCACAACCTCGCGGACCTCGACGTCACCGTCCCGCTTTCGCAGTTCGTCGCCATCACCGGCGTCTCGGGGTCGGGCAAGTCGACGCTGATGCACGACGTCCTCTACAAGGGGCTGGCCCGGCGAATGAACGACAACACGTCGGTCGACCCCGGCGACCACGACGACATCGAGGGCATCGACCAGATAGAGACGGTGCGGCTCATCGACCAGTCGCCCATCGGCCGTACCCCGCGGTCGAACCCGGCCACCTACACCGGCGTGTTCGACTACGTCCGGGAGCTGTTCGCCGAGACGAAGCTGTCGAAGCAGCGCGGCTACGAGAAGGGTCGCTTCTCGTTCAACGTCAAGGGCGGCCGGTGTGAGGCCTGCGGCGGGCAGGGGACCGTCAAGATCGAGATGAACTTCCTCTCGGACGTGTACGTCCCCTGCGAGGAGTGCGGCGGCGACCGCTACAACGACGAGACCCTCGACGTCACCTACAAGGGCAAGACCATCGCCGACGTGCTCCAGATGAGCGTCGACGAGGCGTACGACTTCTTCGAGGCGGACCCGCGAATCCAGCGTCGCCTCCGCCTCCTTCGGGACGTCGGCCTCGGGTACATGCGACTCGGCCAGCCCTCGACGACGCTCTCGGGCGGGGAGGCCCAGCGCATCAAGCTCGCCGAGGAGCTCGGCAAGAAAGACACCGGCGAGACGCTCTACCTGCTCGACGAGCCGACGACCGGGCTCCACAAGGAAGACGAGCGAAAGCTCATCGACGTGCTCCACCGCCTGACCGACAACGGGAACACGGTCGTCGTCATCGAGCACGAACTCGACCTCGTGAAGAACGCGGACCACGTTATCGACCTCGGGCCCGAGGGCGGCGAGCACGGCGGCGACGTCGTCGCCACCGGCACCCCCGAGGAGATAGCCCACGACGACGACTCCCACACCGGGCGGTACCTGCGGGACCTGCTCCCGAAGGTGGACATCGAGGGGCCGCGGTCCGACCGGCGGAAGCCGGCACAGGCCGTGAGCGGGGGAGACGACGACTGACCGTCACACGCCCGCGCCGGGTTTTATCCCGGCGCACCCGCTGCTGCCGGTCAGGTGCGACGACCACACTGTGGGCACACGCCCGCGCCGGGTTTTATCCCGGCGCACCCGCTGCTGCCGGTCAGGTGCGACGACCACACTAATTACTCACGCACGCGCCGACGCCGAACTGTCACTCAGAACCACAGAGTTGCACAGCGACTGGTAAGCAGAGGGACCTGACAGGTGAGCCGTCGAACCTGTTTTTCGGGTCGAACCGCAGCAGAGGTGGAGAAGTCCGGTGACTTCAGGGACCCTCCGACTCCAGAACTGCTCGCCGAGTAATGAATTATCAAAAACAAGTAAGACAGATTTAATAACGTCGACCGCCCGTACCCGGTGTATGTCACGCATACTCGGTACTTCACGAACAATGTAATCGGCCGGATTGATCCGTTGGATTGACCACG
>JBDGSQ010000147.1:0-7535 GCA_042217455.1 Haloferacaceae archaeon
GAACTCGGTCATGTTCTGCATCTTCGCGCCGGCGTCGCAGGCGGCCTTGATGAGCGCGGAGCAGGCGTGCGGCCCGTTCGCGACGTAGAGTCCCTCCGTGTCCGCCGCGGCCGTGTACTCGACGTCGAGGTCGTCGAGGACCGCGTGGGCGGGGCTCCGGACGGTCACCTTGTTCATCAGGAACCCCCCGAGCCAGAACCCGCCGCCGAGGTAGTTGTTCTTCTCGACGACCATCGTCTTGACGCCGCGCTCTGCGAGTTCCTTCGCCGCCATCAGCCCCGAGGGACCACCCCCCACGACGATGACGTCGCTGTCCGAGAAGTCCATGAACTCCTCGGTCCACTCCCGTCCGATGGCGCGCGTCACGTCCGCCTCGCCGACCTCGCTGAACTGCTCGAACTCGGTCATACAACTAGGTGTTATTACCAACTACTAAAATACTGTCGCCGTGCCTCTGTCGTCGTGTCACGTCCCCGTGCCTCTGCTACCGCCTCTCAGCCGCCGTGTCGTGTCGCCGTACCTCTGCCATCGCCTCGCAGCCGTCGCGTCTGTCCCGCCCGTGGAGTTTCGCCGCGGCGTCTCTCGTTGGCCAGACCGCCGAACGCTCTCGCCAGCCTCCCGGACCCCCTCGCCAGACCGCCGAACGCTTATTCCGCTCGGGCGGATACGCACGACGACATGAACGCACTCGTCGACGGCGAGTGGAGAGCCGACGCCCACGAGTCGACGGACGACGACGGGGAGTTCGACCGGCAGACGACCTCGTTCCGCGACTGGGTCGAGGGCGTCGCGCCCGCGGAGCGACCGCCGGAACTGAACCCCGCCCCCGACGACGTGGCCGAGGGTTACCCCGTCGAGGAGGGGCGCTACCACCTCTACGTCTCGCGGGCCTGCCCGTGGGCCCACCGGGCGGCGATGACGCGGGCGCTGAAGGGACTCGGCGACGCCGTCTCGCTCTCGCTGGTCGAACCGGTCCGGTACGACGACGGCTGGGAGTTCTCCGAGCGCTTCCCCGACCCGCTCTCCGACGCCGACTACCTCCGGGAGCGGTACGTCGACGCCGACCCGAACTACACCGGTCGCGTGACCGTCCCGGTGCTGTGGGACACCGAGACGGAGACGGTCGTCAACAACGAGTCGGTCGAGATAATGCGGATGCTCGACGTGGCCTTCGACGACCTCGCCGCGCGCGACGTGGACCTCTACCCCGAGGGCTACCGCGAGGAGGTCGACCGCGTCCTCGATTCCATCTACGACCCCGTCAACAACGGCGTCTACCGCGCCGGGTTCGCCGGGACGCAGGAGGCCTACGAGGAGGCGGTCGGCGACCTGTTCGACGCGCTCGACCACTGGGAGCGGGTCCTCGACGAGCGACGCTACCTCGCGGGCGACGTTCTCACCGAGGCGGACGTGGCGATGTTCGCCACGCTGGTCCGGTTCGACCACGTCTACCACGTCCACTTCAAGTGCAACCGCCGGGCGCTCCGGGAGTACCCGAACCTCTGGAACTACACGAGAGAGCTGCACCAGCTCCCGGGCGTCGCCGAGACGGTGAACCTCGAACAGACGGTCCAGCACTACTACCGCAGTCACGCCGACCTGAACCCGAAGCGAATCGTCCCCGTCGGCCCGAATCTCGACTTCTCGGTACCGCACGACCGCGACCGACTCCCCGGCGGGCCGCCGGATGCGCTCCGGTAGCGACCTGGCTGGTCCGGGGCCGTCCGACCTCGCCTCCGACAGGACCACCCGGACGCGACGCTCGGACGGAACTGTCCGACGTCGCCGTTCGGGCAGTATGTTTTGAGAACCACAATCGAGACAGCACGGAACAATTCGGCCGACTTTCGAGACGAAGGATAAACGGCTTCAGATGGCGGTAATCTGGGTCACTTTTAAGTCCACATCTCCCGTAGTATTGCGGTGGTGAAACACATATGGAGAAGAACGTCGGTAGAACCGACCGCATCGTCCGCTTCGTCGTCGGCGGCGTCCTGGCGATCGTCGGTCTGGCGGCACTCGGCGGATTGTTCACGATAGCGGCCGGGACGACCGGCCTCGTCGTCGCCCTCGTGGCGCTCGTCGTCGGCCTCGTGCTGGTGTGGACCGGGTACACCCAGCGGTGTCTGCTCTACGGTCCGTTCGGTATCAGCACCTACGAAGGAGCCGCGGCCGAGGGCGACGAGGAGACGAAGGCCGGCCCGTCTGCCTGAACGCGACGGCTCCCGGAGTCTGTCGCGTGGGAGTTCGCGGTTCGGATTTTTGCGAGCGGTCGTCCGGTGAGCGTCGGCGACGGCCGGGGAGCGTCGGCGACAGCCCTTTCAACGCATCAGTTCGCCGCCGTTGACGTTGAGCGTCTCGCCGGTGACGAAGCCCGCCTCCCGGAGGTACGCGACGGCGTCGGCGACGTCCTCCGGCTGGCCGAAGCGACCGACCGGAATCCGGGCGAGCATCTCCTCGTCTTCCTCCGCGCTCCGGTCTGCGGTCATCTCCGTCTCGATGTCACCGGGGGCGACGGCGTTCACCCGGATCTCGGGAGCGAAGTCGCGGGCGTGGCTCTTCGTGAGGCCGACGAGCGCCGTCTTCGAGCTGGCGTAGTGGCACTCGATGGGCGCGCCCGTGTGGGCGAGAATCGACGAGACGTTCGTCACCGACGGGAGGTCGTCGGACTCGCGCAGGTAGGGGAGCGCGTACTTCGTGACGTTGAACGCGCCGTTGACGTTGACGTCCATCACGTGGTCGAAGTCCCCCGGGTCGAGGTCCTCGGTGTAGACGTGCTGGTCGATGCCGGCGTTGTTGACGACGTGGTCGACGCCGCCGAAGGCCGTGACCGTCTCCTCGACCAGTCGTTCGGCGTCCTCCGGGTCCGAGACGTCGGCCTGTACGGTGACGGCCTCCCGCCCGAAGTTGCGGACCTCGGCGGCCACCTCGTCTGCGCGGTCTGCCCGCTCGTAGTAGTTGACGGCCACGTCGTAGCCGTCGCGGGCGAACCGGAGGGCGATTCCGCGACCGATTCCGCGTGACGAACCTGTGACGATTGCGGCTGGCACGTCCTCTCAGAGGAGAGGGGGGCACTTTTACGTTCCCTCACCGGGGCTGATTTCGATTCCTGTCGTCTCTGGTTCCAGCCACCTGCGCCGACGCCCGGGACACCCGCCCGCGACGCATTCTTCCCCGTCGGTTGCTAACGGTACTCATGGCGACGACCGGGTGGCTCTCCCGCCTCGAACCGCCGCCGCGCGCCGTCGACTGGGCAATCTTCGCGCTGGTCCTGCTCCAGTCCGCGAGCGGCGTTCTCAGCCTCGGGGCCGGCGGCGGAGACGCCGCGGCGCTGTTCTGGTTCCACGGCGTCGCCGGACTGAGTCTCGCGCTCCTCGTGGGCTTCAAACTCCGCCGGGTCGCCCACCGCGTGACCCGCCGGCGGCTGTGGGACCGGACGACCGGCCTCTCGGTCCTCACGGCGGCGGTCGCCCTCGCGGCCCTCGGAACCGGCGCGTGGTGGGTTCTCGGCGGCGACGTCCGCGTCCTGTTCTGGACGCTGCTGAACGTCCACGTCCTGTTCGGACTCCTCCTCGTTCCGGTCGTCCTCGCGCACCTCCTCACCCGGGCGAAGCGGCCAACGCGAGCCGACCTCACCGGGCGACGGACCGCGGTTCGGTACGCCGGCGTCCTCCTCACCGGGGCCGTCCTCTACCGCGCCCAGTCGCTCTGGAACGCCGCCCTCGAGACGACCGGCGCGGCCCGCCGGTTCACCGGGTCGAAACCCGCGGGCGACCTCTACGGCGGCGACACCGTCGGCGGCGACTTCCCGGTCACCTCGTGGGTCGCAGACGACCCGGACCCGGTGGCCGTCGACGACTGGCGGCTGGTCGTCGACGGCCTCGTCGAGTCGCCGCTGGCGCTCGACTTCGACGCGCTCTCCACGAAGGCGACCCGGAGGGCCGTCCTCGACTGCACGAGCGGGTGGTACACGGTCCAGCGGTGGCGCGGCGTCCGCCTCGGAGACCTGCTCGCCGCGGCGGCGGTCCGGGACGGGGCGCGGTGGGTCACGGTCCACTCGGTGACGGGCTACCGCTGGAGTTTCCCCCTCCCTGCCGCTCGCGGGTTCCTGCTCGCCACCCACGTCGGCGACGAGCGGCTCACCCACGGCCACGGCGCGCCGCTCAGGCTCGTCGCTCCCGACCGCCGGGGGTTCCAGTGGGTGAAGTGGGTCGACCGGGTGGAGGTCCGCCGCTCGCGCGACCACGCCCAGTGGCTCGCGGTGCTGGTGAGCGGACTGGACGGCGAGTAGTTACAGGTTGCAGGAGAGTGAGTTGCAGGTGAGCCGGTCGGCGAGTGAGTCGCTGGTGAGCGGCCTTGACGGCGAGTGAGTCGCTGGTGAGTGGGTGGGCAGGAGAGTGACCGAGCGAGAAACCGGTCCCGAGCCGTCAGTCGAGGTCGCCGCCCCGGATGGCTTCCTCGGCCGCTCTGAGCGCGTCCTCGCGGTCGAACGCGGCGACGATTCGCTCCAGTTCCTCGCGGTCCGCGTCCCGCAGGTCGCGGGCGTGGCGGGTGACGTTCGGAATCGCGCGAACGATGTTGTCGACGACGGGGATGGCCGCGGACTGCGCCGACCGCGAGAGCGGGTTGAGGTCGACGACGATCTCGGTCTTGCCCATCGCCGCGAGCGCCTCGGCCCGGTCGCCGTCCTCAAGGGGAACCAGCACCACGTCGGCGTCGTAGATGCCGTCGGAATCGACCTTCGCCCGCTCGTGGCTCAGACCGGGGATGCGGGCGTCGGCCGTCAGCCCCTTCACCTCGGTCGCCCCGTGCTCGCGCAGGTGGGCCGCGATGGCGCGGATGCGTTCTTCCGTGCGGTTGAACAGGTTCACTTCGAGATCTGCCCCGACCTCCGCTGCGAGTTCGACCATCTCTCCGGGCACCAGCGCCGCGACGTTGCCGTTCACCGAGAGCACCGGGTGGTCGGCGAGGAGCAGCTGCGCCGCGGCCGCGCGCTCGGCCCGGTCTGCGCTCTCCGTCGTCCGCTCGCCGAGCAGGTAGTCGAACGCCTCGCCGCGCCCCTCGGCGATGAGGCCCTGCTTCGAGGTGATGCCCCTCTCGACGCCCTCCTCGATTCGGTGTCGCGTCAGGAGCGACTGCCGGCGGGGGTGGTCGTCCGGGATCTCGGTCATGTGTTCGGCTTCGGACGGTACGGATAAAAACGACCCGTCACGACCCGCCGCACGGCGGTCACATCCGTCGACGCGGGGTGCGGCCTGTCAGCCGGCGACGACGAGGCCGACGTCCGAACCGCGGTCAGCCCGCGACGACGAGACCGGCGTCCGGGCCCTGCTCTTTGAGCGCGTTCATTCCCTCGCGGGCGGAGCTCCGCGTGGGGTACTCCGTCACGCTCTCGGCGACCGTGTCGCCGTGGCGGTCGACGAGCCGCCAGCGCCAGCCGGTCTCCCCCTCGTGGAGCTCGAACGCCGACGTCTCTATCTCGAGGATGCTCGCCTCGGTGACGAACTGACGGACGTTCGAGAGCGCGTCGACGACCGACTCGCGGTCGGCCGCGCCGACGGTGCTGACCGCGAGCGGCTCGCCGTCCTCGTCGACGAGCCGCCAGTGCCACTCGCCTTCCTCCTCTGTGATCTCGAAGGCGGCGTTCTCGTACTCGAGTATCTCCGCGCTGGTCGCGTACTCGCGGACCGGTTCGATGGCCGCCTCGGCCGCCTCGCGGTCCCCGTAGAACGCCGGTGCGCTCGCGATTGGCCGCCGCTCTGCGTCGATCAGCTGCCACTCCCAGTCGCCGCCCTCGCGTTCGCGGACCCGGTACACCGGCTCCCGGAGCTCGAAGACCTCCGCCTCCGAGGCGTACTGCCGCACTCGCTCTACGACCTCGACGACCGTCTCGTCGTCGTCGTAGGCCCCGGTCCCGGTCGCCAGCGGGTCGCGGTCGGCGTCGAGGAGCCGGAAGTGCCACCCGTTTGCGTCCGAGTCCAGCGCGAAGAGGTGCGACCCGACCTCGTGGCGGGGTGCGCCGGACACGGCGTCGCGGACGGTGGCGACTGCGCGTTCGACGCCCTCTCTCGTGGTGTGTCCGCCCGCGCCGTCGGCGACGACGTCGCCCCTCGCCGTGACGAACCGCCACCGCCAGCCCGAGGGGTCGTCGTCGCGGCGCTCGAAGAGCTGAAACGCGCCGTCGGCGACGACGCGGACGCCCGCCGAGGCGGTCAGTTCGCGGACCCGCTCGACCGCGCTCTTCGCGTCGCGCTTCGTCTCGTGGCGGGAGTCGCCCTGCGCGACCGTCGTTCCGCCCTCGTCGACGAGCCGCCAGCCCCAGTCGCCCGCGTCGTTCCTGAACAGTTCGATGGCCGCCGAATCGATCTCGAGCAGGTCGGCGTCCGGGGCGTTCTCCTTCAGGACGGTCATGCTCGAGGCGGCCGCGTCGCGGGAGCCGTAGTCCTCGCCGCTGTCCGCGAGGACGCTGCCGCCCTCGTCGATGAGCCGCCAGCGCCAGTCGCCCTGGTCGCCCTCGCCGCCCGTGTCGGCCTCGTAGAGCTGGAAGGCGGCCTTCTCGAACTCGACGAGTTCGGCCACGTCGGTCTGCTGGGTGGCGTGCTCGACGGCGGCCTCCGCCGCTTCGCGGTCGGGCGCGGCGGCCGTCCCCCGGGCCAGCACGTCCCGGGTCTCGTCGACCAGCCGCCAGTTCCAGCTCCCCTCCTCGCGGAACAGCTCGAACGCGTGGTCCTCCCCTTCGACGACCGGGGCGTCGGCCGCCCGCTGCTGGAACTGGTCGAGGTCGCCACCGACCGACGAGCGCGCCTCCGGGCCGCCGTGGTTCGTCCCGACCACGTCGTCGTCGACGACCAGCCGCCACGTCCAGCCGTCGTCGCGCTCGACGAGCTCGAAGGCGGGCTCGGTGGCGTTCTCGACCGGGGCGTCGGCAGCGGTCCGCCTGACGGCGTCGATGCGCTCTCTGACGGCCTCGCGGGAGTCGGCGGCCGCGGCAGCCGCGGCGAGTTCGGTGTCGGTCTGGTCGACGAGGCGGAAGCGCCAGCCGTCGGACGCCTCGTGGACTTCGAAGCCGAGGTGCGGCACCGAGAGCACGTCGGCGTCGCCCGCTTCTCGTTTGAACCGGGTGACGTCGACGTCGACGTCCTCGCGCTCGTCGACCACGTCCGGACTGACCGCGAGCGGAGCGCGCTCCTCGTCGACGAGTTCCCACCGCCAGTCGGTGCCCACTCGCTCGACCTCGAAGGCGGCGTTATCGATTTCGAGGAGTTTCGCGTCCGGGCCGTACTCCTTCAGAGCGCTCACCGTCTCCTCGGCGGCGTCCCGGTCGCCGTATTCGTGCGGGCTCGAGGCGACCGCCGTGCCGTCCTCTTCCATCAGCTGCCACTGCCACCGGCCGTCGCCCTCGTAGAGGCGGAACGCGGCGTGTTTTATCTCGAGGAGGCCGGCCTCGCGCACCTTCGACTTCACGTCGTCGATGACCAGTTCGACGTCCGGGCGGGACGCGTATCCGGCGACCCCGTCGGCGACGGCGTTCTGTT
>JBDGSQ010000093.1:0-7515 GCA_042217455.1 Haloferacaceae archaeon
GTCCACCGACCGCTCGCGGAGGCGTCGCTCGAACTCGCGGAAGTTGCTCGACTCGCCGAGCGTGCTGCACCCGGCGAGCGCAACAGCGGCCGCCCCCAGTGCGGCCACGACCCCCCGTCTGCTCACCTTCCCGGACGGTCGACGCCGGCGGCCGTCGCGCGCGCTCCTGTCGTGCCGACCCATCGTCGGTCGTTCGTCGGCGTCGCTGGAGTAGCTTCTGTTTCCGCCCCGGCGCCGCACGCGGTCGACGCTCACAGCTCGTCTACGACCTCCGAAGCGAACTCCCGGAGGACGGTCTTCGCGTCCCGGTCGCTGCCGCGGACGTTGATTGCGAGGTGGTCCACGCCGCGGTCTTCGAGGGCGGCGACGTGGTCGCGGAACCACTCGCTCCCCGCCTCGTACCCCTGGTGGACCGGCGTCATCCCGGCTCCGGGGTCGGCGGCGAGGTTGACGGTCGTCGCCTCGACGAACGGCTTTCGCCCGTCGGTCGCCTCGCGCCAGTCCGCGACGACGCCGTCGAGCGTATCGAGCGGCAACTGGTAGTAGAGCCAGCCGTCGCCGTGGGTCGCTATCCAGTCGAGCGACTGCCGGGAGTGGCCGGTGACCAGCAGCGGGAGCGTCTCGGTCGTCGGCTTCGGCACCGCGTCGAGCGACCCCGAGAGCGTCCCGAACGACGACGACACCTCGGGGAACTCCTCCGACCAGACCGCCCGCATCGTCCGGACGCTCTCGCGGAACAGTTCGCCGCGTCGCTGCTCGTCGACGCCGAACGCCTCGTACTCGGGGGGTCGGTCGCCGCTCGCGACGCCGAGGACGAGGCGACCGTCGGAGAGTCTGTCGACCGACGCGGCGGCTTTCGCCACGTGGAGCGGGTGCCGGAGGGGGAGGACGACGCTCCCGGTCGCCAGCGCGACGTCCTCGGTGTGAGCGGCGACGTGCGCGAGGTAGACCCACGGGTCGTGCACCTGTCCGGCGTCGCCGAACTTCGGCCAGAACAGCGGCACGTCGCGGAACCAGAGCGCGTCGAACCCGAGGTCGACCGCGTACCGGGCGAGTTCGACCTGTTCGTCCATCGGCGGAATCGCCTCCGTCGAGGTCGTGATCGGAAAGAACAGGCCGACGGTGAGGCCGTCGCCGCCGAACAGTCGCCGGAAGCCGCGGTTCGCGTGGTCCGCCATCGACTCGGCCTTCGCGTGCCGCACCCGTGAAAGGGGAGGTGTCGGCAACGACTGCGGTGAGGTTGCGGTGCCGACTGCGGTGGGGTGTCGGCAACGACTGCGGTGAGGTTGCGGTGCCGACTGCGGTGGGGTGTCGGCAACGACTGCGGTGAGGTTGCGGTGGCGGCGACGCGCTCGGCCGACGCAGACCGGTTCGAGTCGAGGGAGACGCGGGCGTCTCGCGCCCGCGGTCGCGCCCGGACCCTCGTATGAAAGGTCCGTCAGTTATTGTGGAGTCGCCTGAAGCAGTATCATCATGAACCTTCGAGAGGCGTTCGACGTTCCCGCCCCGGCCATCGTCCTCGCCGAGGGCGAGTTCGGGAAGATGGGTGGCAAGACGGCGAACGGCGTCGTCATGCACAGCGAGGTGTTCGACGCCCGGGTCGTCGTCGATTCGGAGACGGCGGGCCGGACGCCGGCCGACGTCCTGCGAAACCCGGCCGCTCCGGAGATTCCAATCGTCGGGTCGATGAGCGAGGCCATCGAGCGGGCGCCGGAGGCGGCGGCGCTCGTCATCGGCGTCGCCCCGGCGGGAGGGCAACTCCCCGGGGCGTGGATCGACGGCATCGAGGAGGCGATGGGCGCCGGCTGCGACGTCGTCTCCGGGCTCCACGTCTTCCTCGGCGACGACGACCGCTGGGCCTCGCTCGCCGGCCAGCACGACGTCCGTCTCTTCGACGTGCGCAAGCCCCCCGGCGAGGACGAACTCCGGGTGGGCGACGGCTCGGTCGACGACGCGGACGCCGACGTCGTCCTCACGCTCGGGACGGACTGCGCGGTGGGAAAGCGCACGACCACCTTCGAGCTCTACCGGGCCGCGCGCGAGGCCGGCCTCGACGCCGGCTGGGTCGCCACCGGCCAGACCGGCATCATGGTCGGCGCGCACGCGGGCGTCGTCATCGACCGCGTCCCGGCGGACTTCACCGCGGGCGTCGTCGAGGACCTCGTGACGCGGGTCGCCGCCGACCACGACGTCGTCTTCGTCGAGGGGCAGGCGTCGCTCACCCACCGGGCGTACTCCGGAGTCACGCTCGGCATCCTCCACGGCGCGTGGCCGGACGCGGTCGTCCTGGCGGACGAGCCGGGTCGGGGCCAGCGGAGCCACTTCGACCGCTTCCGCGTCGACGGCGTCGAGACGGAGGCCGACCTCGTCGAGTCGCTCTCGGACGCGGAGGTCGCCGCGGTCTCGACGTGGGGCGACCCGGAGGCGGAACGCGAGCGACACGGACTGCCGGCCGCGAACGTCTACGACGAGGGCGGCCCGGCCGACCTGCTCTCCGCCGTGGTGACGTCGCTGGCGGACGAGTCCGCCGACGACGAGGGGGGTGACCGCCGGTGAGCGACATCGTCTCCCTCGCGGCGGAACCGCTCGACCTCCCGCTCTCGGAGCCGTTCGAGATCTCCCTCGGCGTCCAGCACGAGGCCGCGAACCTCCTCGTGACCGTCGAGACCGAGAGCGGCGTCACGGGCTACGGCGAGGGGTCGCCGCTCCCGCCGGTGACGGGCGAGACGCGCGACGCCGCGCTCACCACCGCCCGCGCCGCGGCCGACGTCGTCGAGGGGCGACCGGTCGGGGACTACCGCCGCCTCGTGGCCGACCTCCGGAGCACCTTCCCGGGCATGGCGTCCGCGAACTTCGCCGTCGAGACGGCCGTCCTCGACGCCTTCTGTCGGGAGCGCGGTATCGCGCTCTCGGAGCTGTTCGGCGGCACGCCCTCCCCGATCGAGAGCGACCTGACGATCCCCATCGTCCCGCCGGAAACCGCGCGGGAACGGGCCGCAGACGCGGTCGAGCGCGGCTTCGAGCACCTCAAGGTGAAGACCGGGAACGACGTCACCGCGGACGTAGAGCGCGTCGTCGCCGTCGCCGAGGCGGCCCCGGACGCGGCGCTCAAAGTCGACGCCAACCAGGGGTGGACGCCGAAGGAGACGGTCCGGTTCGCAGACCGGGTCGCAGAGAGGGGCGTCCGCCTCGAACTCGTCGAGCAACCCGTCCCCGCGAGCGACGTCGCCGGGCTGGCCGAGACCCGCCGGCGGGTGGACGTCCCCGTCGCCGCCGACGAGGCCGTCTTCACGCCGGCCGACGCGATTCGGGTCGTCCGCGAGGAGGCCGCGGACGTGATAAACGTCAAGCTCGGGAAGTCCGGGCCGCTCGCCGTCGCAGACATCGCGGCCGTCGCCCGCGGCGCCGGCCTCGACCTGATGGTCGGGTGCATGCTCGAGAGCGCCGTCGGCATCCACGCCAGCGCCCACGTGGTCTCGGGGCTGGGTGGCTTCTCCTACGTCGACCTCGACGGGAACCGCCTCCTCGCGGAGGACGTCGTCGAGACGGGTGCCGGCCCGATGCACGACATCGAGGGCCCCGGCCACGGCGTCGTCCCCGGACGGCCGGAGTGAGACGGGGGCCGGGGGCTCGTCCCGCCTACTCGCCGTCGAGGTCCGCGGGCACCCGGTTCGAGGCGAGGACGTCCTCGCAGGTCTCTCGCTCCTGTATCACGTCGACGCTGTCGTCCGTTCGCCACATGACCGCCTCCGGGCGGGGTTCGGCGTTCGTGTTCGAGGCGCTCCCGAGCGAGTAGGCCCCCACGCGGTCGAGCGCCAGCACGTCGCCCGCCTCCAGTGCCGGGAGTTCGACGCCCTCCCGGTGGACGTCCCCCGTGAAACAGAGCGGCCCGGCGATGTCGTACTCGCGCGTGGGACCGTCTCCCGTCAGCGCCCGCACCGGGTGGGGCCAGTGCGAGGAGACGAGATTCGTCCCGGCGTCGACGACCGCGAACGTCGCGTACGGCGTCTCCTTGACGCCTCCGACGGTGGTGAGCAGCGTCACCGCGCTCGCCACCAGTCGCCGGCCCGGTTCGAGGTACAGTCTCGGCTCGGGGAACCCGTGGTCCGCGGCGGCCTCGCGGACGGCCTCGCCCATCGTGGCGACGATGCTGTCGGTATCGGGGACCGGCTCGTCGTACGCGACGGGGAACCCGCCGCCGAGGTCCAGCACGTCTATCTCGACGCCCGTCTCGTCGCGCACGTCGGCGGCGAAGGCCATCAGCTCGCGGGCGGCGACGGCGTAGGGCTCCTCGCCGCGAATCTGACTCCCGACGTGGAGCTGGACCCCCGCGAGTTCCACCCGGTCGCTCCCGGCCGCCGCCTCGGCGACGGCCATGGCGCGACCGGACGCGACGTCGAGGCCGAACTTGCTCTCGCGGGTCGCCGTCGCGATGCTCGGACGCGTCGGCACCTCCATCGACGGGTTCGCCCGGACGAGCACCCCCGGCCGGGTGTCCGTGCGCGCCGCGGCCTCGACGACGCGGTCGAGCTCCGCCGCGTTGTCGACGAGCAGGTGCTCGACGCCCCGCGCGAGCGCCCGCTCGACGTCCTCGGTCCGTCGGTTCATCCCCGTCAGGAGGACGTCCGCGGGGTCGAAACCCGCGCGGTCGCAGGCGGCGAACTCGCACCGGGCGTACGCCTCCGCCCCGCAGCCCTCGTCGCGCAGCGTCGAGAGGACGGCGAGGTTGTAGTTTGCCTTGGCGGCGAAGTGGACCTCCGCGTCCGGGTAGTGCTCGTCGAGCGCAGCGCGGAGGTCGCGGTAGTTGCGCCGCAGTTCGGCCTCGTCGACGACGAACAGCGGCGACCCGTGTTCCGCGAGGAGCGACGGCTCTCGCTCGCGGAGCCACTCGAGACGCTCGGTCTCACTGACCGGCGTCGCTATCGACGCGTTTCGGTCCTGCCTGGTCATACCTCGGAGTGACTGGGGGCCACCGCAAAGAGGTGTCCCCTCTCGTGTGAGGGTCCTGCGGGCTCTCCCCGTCCTGTCTGCCGACAGACGTTACCACAATCGTTATGCTCCTGTGGTCCACCCGGTGGGCTGTGAGCATCACCCACGTCAACAACGACTCCAGCTCCGACCGGACCTACCAGCAGGTCAAGTTGACGCTGTGGCACTCCGGCTGTTGGACCCTCCAGACCACCGACGAACACCCGAACACCCACATCATCGAGAAGTCTCTCTACCCCGCAGCGGACATCATCAAGGGCGATTTCATCCTCGCGAGCGACGGCGAGACGACCATCGACGAACTCCTCGAGACCATCGACGAGTCGCCCGTGGTCAGGAACGTGGCCGTGCTGAAGCAGGCTGCCAACCGCGCGCGCGTCGTGGTGAACTACACCAGCGAGAGCAGCATCGTCCCCGAGATCGTCCACTCGGAGTTCATGCCCATCGCCCCGGTCCACATCACCGAGGGGAGAGAACACTGGCACGTGATGGTGGAGGTCGACTCGCTGAGCGACGTCCTCGACTCGATAAAGTCAGAGCACGACGTCGAGATCGACGCCATCGAGCGCGTCGACCCGCAGGACTCTCTGATGTTCGCAGACGCCGTCAACGAGGTCAACGACAGCCTCTCGCCCCGACAGCGCGAGATTCTCTTCGACGCCCGCGACGAGGGGTACTACAACTGGCCCCGCGACACCTCCGCGAACGAGATCGCAGACACCGTCGGCATCAGCGGTCCGACCTTCCTCGAACACCTGCGGCAGGGCGAACAGAAGATAATCCACACGGTCCTCGACGAGATTCAGTCGCGCCACACCCGCGTCTGACCGGCCCGTCGAGCCGCCCTCCGGTCGCTGCCGTCGCCGCCGACTGCGGTGGCGAAGCGGCGTTCCCTGTCGCGGCCGCGATTGCCCCCCGACCGCTACGCCGCGTCCGCGAGCCACCGCACGAACGCGTCCTGCGTCTCCCGCGCGGCGTCGCTCCCCGCGGCCGTGAGGCCGCCGTGCAGGACACAGAAGAGGACGTCCTCCGCGCCCCCGCGCCGGACGACTCCCGAGAGCGCGCTGGTCCCGGTTATCGTCCCGGTCTTGGCCGCGACCGACACCCCGTCCAGTCGCTCCGAGAGCGTCCCCTCGCCCGGTTCGGGGAGCGAACCGAAGAAGGCCCCGGCCCACGGTCGGTCGTCGGCCCAGCGGAGGTGCGCGACCAGCCCCCGCGCGGGCACCAGATTGTACCGCGAGAGCCCCGACCCGTCCCGGACGCGCACCGTGTCGACGCCGAGCGAGGCGAAGTGGTCGGCGACGAGCGACTCCCACGCCTCCCACGACCCCTCGCCGGCGGCGTCGCGAGCGACGGTCCGGGCCAGTTGCTCGGCGACGAAGTTGTCCGACGGGACGTTCATCTCCCGCACGAGACGCCGGACCGGTGCCGACTCGACGGAGGCGACGACCCGGCGGCAGTCGGTCGGTTTCCGGTCGCGCTCGCGCCGGTCGTCCGCGACGCGGACCGCGCCGTCGACGTCGACGCCCCTCGCTCCGAGCGCCGACCGGACGGCGAGGCCGGCGTGGGACTCGGGCGCCAGCACGGGGACGGGTCGCTCGACCGCCCCGGCATCCGGGGGGAGCCTCCCGCGGAGCGTCACCGTCCCGTCGTCGGGGTCCGCGTACGCGCCGAGGTCGTCTGTCGTCGCTCCCGGGTCGACTGTCACGTCGGCGTCGACTGCGACTGCCGGCGTGTCCGGCGCGACCGACACGGACGGTGCAGCACCCGCCTCCGTCAGCGTCACCGTGACCGTCACCTGATTGCGCTCGAGCGCGACGGCGCTGCTCGGGGCGCCGTAGTAGTACCGCTGGTCGCCGCGTGTCCACCCGGGTCCGAAGCGGTCGCCGGAAAAGCGCGTCCCGTCGACGAGCAGGTCGCCCTCGACCCGGTCTATCTCGCGGCTCACCTCGGCCGCGAGCGTCGCCACGTCCCCCGCCTCCACGTCGGGTGCGCCGGTTCCCACGAGCGCGAGGTCGCCGCCGAGGACGCCGTCCGTGATCGGACCGTCACGGACGACGCGCGTCTCGTACCGGTAGTCCGGCCCCAGTCGGTCGAGCGCGAGCGCGGCCGTCACGAGTTTCGTGTTCGACGCCGGTGCGAGCGCGCGCTCGGGCGACGCGGAGGCGACGACGTCGCCGCGCTCTCGCTCGACGGCCAGCACCGAGAGCGACGCGCCCGGGAGCGAGAGCCCTCGAACCGCCTCCGGCCGGTCGCTCACTGCGCGCCTCCCCGTCGGCCGTCAGCCGCTCGCTGCCCGCCGATTCGAGGCCGGTCGGGGGGCTGTGCGTGCGCGGCGGGTCGTGAACCGGTGCACTCCGGGGGCCGAGCGGGGTCGCGTGAACGCATGGGTGTCACGGGGAGTGAGACGCGGGTAAATTACCCCCCTAGCATAGACGGACCCCGCCCGGGTGCGGGCCGGAAGTCGCCCTCCCGAACTGACCTAGTATGATAGCCTTCACCTTCATGTTCCTCGTTCGGGTGGGT
>JBDGSQ010000086.1:0-7128 GCA_042217455.1 Haloferacaceae archaeon
AGGTCATGTCGACCCCGAGGAACCGCTCGTAGTTCCCGAGGTCGAGGTCGACCTCTCCTCCGTCTTTCAGCACGTAGACCTCGCCGTGCTGGTACGGGTTCATCGTCCCGGCGTCGACGTTCAGATAGGGGTCTATCTTGACCGCCGTGACGTCGAACCCGGCGTTCGAGAGGAGCCTCCCGGTGCTCGCCGCGGTGATTCCCTTACCGAGACCGGACATCACACCTCCTGTCACGAAAATGAACTTTCGACCCAGGTCCGGGTCGTACCCCGTGTCGGGTTCCGTCGGCATAGTGACCCTGTGCCGCCCCGATTCAAAACCGTTTCGGACCCTCTAGCGGTGCGTCAGCCTCTCGCACTCACGCGGCGTGCGGACGTTCCTCGAACCGCCTGACTGCGCGCCGGAGCAGGGACTCCGCCGCACCGAGGACCGCGGCGGCGGCGACGAACGCCGGCCACCCGAGGAGGTAGACCGGCAGGCCGTCGTCGGGGAGCGGGAGGAACTGCACCTCCGCCACACGGAAGAAGAACCACGCGAACGCGGCGAGAGGCGCGATCAGTCGCCACCGCGCGAGGAGGAACGCCGGCACCGCCGCGAGCGCCACCGCGCCGGGAAGCACCCAGAGGAGCACGAGAGGGCGGGCGAACGACGACCCCGGCGCGAAGTAGCCCGACTCGGCGGCGAGGAGGAGGACAGCGAGCAGGTGCGCGCCCCCCGCGACCGCCGCCGCCCGCAGCGCGCCGGGTCGGTCTGTCGCGTCGAGCGACGGCAGGCGGAGGGGCGACGCGGGGAGCCAGTCCACGTCGCGCCGGACGGCGTACTCGACGAGGGCCGCGAGCGCGAACGCGAGGAGCCAGCAGTACCACCCCTGCACGTAGTTCCGGAGGTGGAGCGTCCCGGCGACGACGGTGTAGCCGCCCAGCTCCGAGAACTCGGGTCGGGGGCCGCTCACCGCCGCCAGCAGGGAACTCGCGGCGAGCAGCACCCACGCGGCGACGGGGACGAACAGGCGGTACCGCAGCGCAGCGTAGACCGGACCGGCGGCGACGAGGACGGCCCCGGCGGCGAAGAACGCCCACTCGACCGGCCCGCGACCGAACGCGCCGACGGGGTACGCGAGCGTCCGGTCGAGGGCGACGACTGCGGCGGCGTGGACCAGTCCGGCGAGAGCAGCGAGCGCGACGGCCCGCGTTCGGGTGACGGGCGACTCGACGACGGAGGGGAACGCGGCGGGGGAGGGCATCGCGTGGTGGTACGGCGGGGGGAGAGAAAGAACCCGAGGTCCGGGCGGCGGGCCGACTCTCACTCGGGCTTTCGGCCCTCGATGGTCGCAGACGCGAGGAGTTCGGCGAGGTCGGCGTCGGCGGTCCACTCGTCGAGGAACGACTGGTCTCCCTTCGGTTCCACCCTGACGTCCTCGAAGCCGGCGGCGGAGACCGTCGCCTCGAGGGTCTCGATTCGCTCAGCGCCGCCGACGCACCCGGCGATGGCGTCGAGGTCGCCGCGCATCGCTGCGGGCAGGTCTGCCGTGCGGACCACGTCGGAGATGGCGAGACGACCGCCGGGTCTGAGCACGCGGTGGGCCTCCCGGAACACCTGCGGTTTGTCCGGTGAGAGGTTGACGACGCAGTTCGAGATGACGACGTCGACGGACTCGTCTGCGACCGGCAGGTGCTCTATCTCGCCGAGGCGGAACTCCACGAGGTCGTGGTCCCACGACGCGGCGTTCTCGCGGGCCTTCGTCACCATCTCGGGGGTCATGTCGACGCCGACGACCCGCCCGTCGGGGGCGACCTCCCGGGCCGCGAGAAAGCAGTCGAAGCCGGCGCCGGAGCCGAGGTCCAGCACCGTCTCGCCGGATTCCAGCGAGGCGATCGCCGTCGGGTTGCCACAGCCGAGCCCGAGGTTCGCGCCCGCCGGCACCGCCTCCATCTCGTCTGCTGAGTAGCCGACCGTGCCGCTGAGAGCCTCCACCTCGCGCTCGTCGCTGGCGCAGCACCCGCTCGCGGCCCCCTCGGTCCCGCAGCAGCTGTCCGCCTCGCCGGCCGCGACGGCGGCGTACTGCTCTCTGACCGCGTCGCGCTGTTCCTCCGGAGAGACGCCGGACGCCTCCTCGCTCACGCGCCGTCACCTCTCGTCGCGTCCTTCATGGTGTCAGTCAGTACCCGGAGCGGACGCTAAAGCGCATCGGTGGCCCCGAAGGTGGGGCGGACCGGCGGTCTCCGGGGGAGGAGGCGGCGAACGTTGCGGTCGGCTGGGCGGGAGAGCCGTGCGCGCTGTGGACCGGCCGGTCGGAACCGACGTCGTCGCGGGCCGCGAAGCGGTCGGCCGCGACGCGCGAAACCGGTGGATTCAGGCGTCCCGGGCGTCACCACCGGTCATGGCGCTCGACATGCCGCGGCTCGGCTTCGGGACCTACCAGCTAGACGAGCGGGACGAGTGCGTGGAGGCGGTGACCACGGCCCTCGAGACGGGGTACCGACACGTCGACACCGCGCAGGGCTACGACAACGAGGCGTACGTGGGCGAGGCCATCGCCGAGTCTGCCGTCGACGCGGACGACCTGTTCGTCGCCACGAAACTCCGGACCGACAACCTCGGCTACCGGGACGCCGTGGAGACGGCGCGGGCGTCGCGGGACCGACTCGGCCTCGACAGCATCGACCTCCTGTACGTCCACTGGCCCATCGACACCTACGACCCCGAGGGGACGCTCGACGCGCTCGACGAACTGGTCGACGAGGGCGTCGTCGACCGCGTGGGACTGAGCAACTTCACCCCCGAACTCATGGACGAGGCGATGGACCGACTCGACGCGCCGGTCGCCGCCCACCAGGTCGAGTGCCACCCGCTCCTCCCACAGGAGGAACTTCGCGAGCACGCGGTGGCGAACGACTACTGGCTGGTCGCCTACAGCCCCGTCGCCCGGATGGAGGTGGCGGACGTCCCCGAGATACGGGAGGTCGCAGCGCGCACCGACGCCACCCCCGCACAGGTGTCGCTCGCGTGGTTGCTCTCGAAGGAGAACGTCGCCGCGATACCGAAAGCCTCCTCGCGGGCGCACGTCGCGGAGAACTTCGCGGCGCGGGACCTCGAACTCTCCGACGCCGACCTCGCCCGGATAGATGCCGTCGACCGCGGGCACCGCGTCGTCGACCCGGACGTCGCGCCGTGGAATCAGTGACTCCGTCGCGGTGACCCCGACGCCGGGCTGGCGAACACGTGACAAACGAGAGAAACGTTTTTCTCGACTGACGTGGAGCACTGAACCATGTTTCCCCCGGCTATCACCACTCCCCGTCTCGACCTGCGGCGGGCGAACGAGGCCCTCGACCCGCTGGACCACCACGAGTACTTCGGCGCGACGGAGACGATAGTCGAGGAGACGCGGTACGTGTCGTGGCATCCGCACGAGACGCTGCGGGAGACCGAAGCGGCGCTCGAGTCGTTCGAGTCCGCGTGGGAGGACGCCGAGTCCGCGACCTACGCCATCTTCCCGCGCGAGGGCGAGGAGGGCGCGGGGACGCTCGCCGGGACCACCGCGCTCAACCTCGACTGGGACCGCCGGAGCGCCTCGCTGGAAATCTGGCTCCGCAAGCCCTTCTGGGGGCGGAGGTACGCGGGTGAACGAGCGGGCGCGCTGTACGACCTCGCGTTCGACCGTCTCGACCTCGACCTCGTCTCCGTCTTCCACCACGTGGACAACGAGAAGTCCCGTAGCGCGGTCAACCGGTACGTCGAGCGCTTCGGCGGCCACTGCGAGGGCCGCCTGCGGAACGCCATCGACACCGCGAACGGTCCCGCGGACGTCTACCGGTACTCGGTCACGCAGGACGAGTGGCGGGACGCCGTCGCGGAGGACCCCCTGGAGGTGACCTACCCGTGACCGGTCTCCTGCCCGAAGTAGTGGTGACGCCGCGACTCCGACTCGAACCGCGCGTGCCGGCGAACGTCGACGTCTACGAACTCTACGACGTCTGCGCCGCCGACGGCGGCGAGGCGATGTCGGAGGTGACGGCGTACCTCCCCTGGTCCCCCCACGAGACCATCAAGGAGACCCGGGACTTCCTGGAACGCGGGCGCGAGATGTGGGAGGAGGACGGGGACAAGGCCGACTACGTCATCCGCCCGCGCGAGGGCGAGGACGGCGCGGGCGAGATAGCCGGCTTCGGCGGCCTGACGATAGCGTGGGACAGGAAGAGCGCGGAACTCGGCATCTGGCTCCGAAAGCCCTTCTGGGGTCGTGGCTACTCCGGGGAGCGCGCCATCGCGCTCTCGACACTCGCGTTCGACCGTCTCGGACTGGAGGTGGTTCAGGTGACGGTCCACCGGGACAACGAGAAGTCCCGCCGGGCGGTCGAGAAGTACGTGGCGCGGATGGGCGGACGGTACGACGGGCTCTTTCGGAACCGGATGGTCCTCGGCGACGACGTGGCGGACGAACACCACTTCTCCGTCTCCGCCGAGGAGTGGGAGGAGGCCGACGTGGACCTCGACGTCCGCTTCGAGTGACGTCACAGATTCTGTCGTACTCCCCGAAACAGAAGGGCTATACGGGTAACTGGTCGACGTAGAGATATGTCACGCACGGCCGACCGGACGTTGCGGACGAGAACCGTCCTCACGGGCGCGGTTGTCGGGTTCGGGGCGTACCTGCTGGGATACCTCGTCACGTACCTCTGGCAGGCCAGTCGCGTCGAAGACCTCCTTCGCGGATTCAACGTCCTCGCACAGCTGTTCGGCGGCGAGCCGATACCGACGTGGAAGGGGGTGGCGTGGCTCTTCTACAACGCCCACTTCGTGGCGACCCGACTCCCCGGGTTCGGTGGGCCCCGGACGGTCAACTTCATCGCCCAGAGCGACGATGGGTCGCTCGCGCTCCTGTACGTCGTCCCCCCGCTGGTACTGTTCCTCGGGGGCCTGCTCACCGCCTTCCTCGCCCGCGCCACCGACGGGCGACACGGCGCGCTGGCCGGGGCCGCCACGGTTCCGGGGTATCTCGTCCCCGCGGTCGTGGTCGCCAGTCTGAGCGCGTACGCCGTCGGCGACGCGAGCGTCGGTCCGGTGCTCGTCACGGCGACGCTCCTCGCCGGCGCGGTCTACCCGCTCGTGTTCGGGACGCTCGGCGGCGTCGTCGGGTCGGTCCTGCCGTCGTCCGCAGACGGGTCGTGACGGCTGTCGCGGACCGCGGACGTCGCGGAGACGCCCCGGCGTCGTGACCTACAGGTCGCGGGCGACCATCTCGCCCCAGTGGGCGAACCCCCACCGCTCGTAGAAGGCCTGCGCCCGGTCGTTCTCCCTGTCGACGTCGAGAACCAGCCTGTCGAGCGGGAGCGACTGGTCCCGGGCGAGTTCGAGCGCCGCCTCCATCAGGTCGTCGGCGACGCCGGTGCCCCGGTAGGGCGGGTCGAGGTAGATCTCGTTGAGCACCGCCGCGTCCCAGATGAACGACATGGAGTCGGGGAGGACGAAGACGTAGCCGACGACGTCGCCGCCGTCGTCTGCGACGGTCACCGACCGCTCCTCCTCGTCGACGCAGCGCTCGACCCAGTCGAGGTAGTCGGCCCGGTAGTCGTCGGTGAGCTTCCGCTCGTACTTCGCCGCCTTGTCGTCGCCGCCGGTGCCGGTTCCGAGCCCCAGCTCGAAGCCGCGCTTCAGTTCCCACAGGTCGTCCCGGTCTGTCGCGTCGTAGGGTCGTACCTCCACGTCCATGGTCGCCGTCCGACGCCGGAACCTATGAATGATTCCCTCGGGAGTCGCCGGCAGCGGTCACTCCCTCGCCGGTGTCGACCCGGTCACTCGCTTCCGTCTTCGTCGAGCAGACGGACGCCGACGACGACGGCCGACGCGACGACGAGGAGCAGTTGCGTCCCCGACGTGGCCAGCGGGAATATCCGCTCTACGTTCGCCGGTTCGCGGCCGGGGTTCGGGTCGACGCCGGTGCCGTAGTGGAGATTCTGCGTCGTCGGCGGCGGTCGCTCCGGGGACAGTTCCACGAACGTCTGCACGAGGCCGCGCTGGTTCGAGAGCAGGAGTTTGCCGTTCACGGTGTAGAAGGCGTCGTGGAGCGGGTAGAACGCGTTCACGCCGTTGGTCACGAGGTCGGGGAAGATGCCGCCGAAGCAGAGGGCGGCGAGCGCGACCCACGCCACCCTGACGCCGTCGTCGCCGAGTCTGCGCCGTATCCACGACTCGGGTCGTCGGGCGTCGTAGGCGACTGCGAGACCGAGCACCGCCGGGAGCAAGAGCGTGTGCAGCAGCGAGCGGTGCGCGCCGGCGAGGACGAGATTGGCGAACGCGTCGAGGTCGGGGACCGCCGCGGCGGCGAGGACGACCAGCAGGCTCCGGCGGTCGAACGCCGACCCGAGCAGCGCCGTCCCCACCAACCCCCCGACGGCGACGTGGACGAGTGTCGAGGGCATGGGCGGCAATCGGCGTCTCACCCCATGAACGTTCGGGTGCGATTCGGCGAACGTCGAACCTCACTTTCGATAGCCTTTTGGGTCGGCTTCCCGGACTCGCGCCCATGAGAGACGGCCGTCTCGCCGGGGGGTCGCCGCGGTGACCGACACGCCGAGAGACGACCTCGCGCGCCGAATCGCGGGCGAGATAACGCTCAGCGACGAACCCGGTGCGACCCTCCGGAAGTGGCGCACCGACTTCGACGTCTCCCAGACGGAGCTGTCAGACCAGCTCGACGTCTCCTCGTCGGTCATCTCGGACTACGAGAGCGGGAGGCGCGAGAGCCCCGGCACCGGGGTCATCCGTCGCATCGTCGAGGGGCTGCTCGACATCGACGACCGGCGGGGCGGTGCGCGCATCCGGCAGTACGCCCGCGTCCTCTCGGCCGGGTTCGACAGCGACATCGTCCTCGACCTCCGGGAGTACTCGACGTCCATCCCGCTCGACGACGTGTACGAGGCGATGGGCGCGACGGAACTCGTCCGCGGCGACCAGGACGTCATCAGCGGCCACACCGTCATCGACAGCATCCAGGCCATCACCCGCCTCTCCAGCGAGGACTTCTTCCGCCTCTACGGCCAGTCGACCAACCGGGCGCTGGTGTTCACGGGCGTCACCCGCGGCGAGTCACCGCTGGTCGCCATGCGCGTGGTCAACCCCACGCC
>JBDGSQ010000065.1:0-7065 GCA_042217455.1 Haloferacaceae archaeon
CCCTGCACGTCGTCGGAGACGTTCTTGTAGTAGGCGACGTTGTAGATGGGCTCGATGCCGCCGGTGGTGTTGCCGACCATCGAGGTGGTCCCCGTCGGGGCCACCGTCGTCGTGTTGTGGTTGCGGACGGGGAAGCCGTCCGCCCACTCCTCGGGGTCGAGGCCGGTCATCCGCTCGAACCACTCGGGATACCCGGTCGGGTTCGCGTACTTCGAGTCCTCCCAGTCGGTGAAGGAGCCGCGCTCCCCGGCGAGTTCGTGCGAGGCCCACTTCGAACCGTGGTTGATGTGGCGCATGACCTGCCGGGCGATCTCGTTGCCCGCCTCGGAGCCGTAGCGGACGCCGAGCTGGATGTAGAGCTGGGCCAGCCCCATGACGCCCAGCCCGATCTTGCGCATGTCCCGGACCTTCTGTTCGATCTCCGGCACCGGGAAGTCGGACATCGTGACGACGTTCTCGAGGAAGCGGGTGCCCGCCTCGACGCGGTGGTCGAACTCGTCCCAGTCGATGGCCTCCGCGAGGAAGGCGTCGACGGCGTCCTCGAAGGAGTCGTACTCGTCTGCGTGTTCCTCCGACCAGACCCGCCAGTCGGGCGCGTCGAAGGCCGCGAGCGTCGAGAGGTTGATGTGGCCGAGGTTGCAGGCCTCGTACTCTTCTAGCGGCTGCTCGCCGCACGGGTTCGTCGCGAGGATTCTGTGGTCCGGGTTCTCCGCGACGTCGAACGAGTGTTCCTTGTTGACCCGTTCGAGGTAGATGACGCCGGGTTCGCCGTTCTCGTGTGCGCCCTCGATGATGTGCTCCCAGACGATCTCGGCCGGGACCGAGAGCACCTCGCCCACCTCGACGTACTCGCCGAGGTCGAACATCTCGTAGAGCTCCTTCGTCTCGGGCGTGGCGACGTGGGGGTCGCCCGTGCGCGGGTTGGTGAAGGTGAACTCCTCGCCCGCCTTCAGCGCCTCCATGAAGCCGTCGGTGACGCCGACGGAGATGTTGAAATTAGAGAGGTGGCCCTCGACGGCGTTCCGGAGGTGTCTGGGCACGTGACCCTCGTCGTCGATGAGTTCGCGCGCCTCCGCGAGCGCGTCCGCGAAGGAGTTGTGCGTGTGGTCGTCCGGGTCGTTCAGGCGAAGCGTGTGCGCGAGCGAGACGTCCTTGTTCTTCGCGTGGATGAACTGGATGACGTCGGGGTGGCTGACGCGCATGACCCCCATCTGCGCGCCGCGCCGCGCGCCGCCCTGCGCGATGGTCTCGCACATCTGGTCGAACGTCCGCATGAACGTGATGGGGCCGGAGGCGATGCCGCCGGTCGAACCGACGGCGTCGCCGTAGGGCCGGAGCCGCCAGAACGCGTAGCCCATGCCGCCGCCCGACTGAAAGACCTGCGCGGCCTCCTTTGCCGTCTGGTGGATGTCGTCGATGTCGTCGTCGGGCGAGTCGACGAAGCAGGCCGAGAGCTGCTGGAGTTCGTCGCCCGCGTTCATCAGCGTCGGGGAGTTCGGCATGAACGAGAGCTGTTCCATCAGCTCCTGGAACTCCTCGCGCTTCTCGACGACGACCGACCGGACCTCCTCGGGGAGTTCGGGGACGACGGTGTCGTAGGCGAACTTGTTGACGTTGTACACAGACAGCGTCGTCTCCGCGTCGTCGTCCGCGCCGACGCCCGTGCCGAAGACCTCCGCGGCGAGCTCGTCGCGCCGGGGGTGGTCCGGCTTGAGCTGGTCCGGCGTGACGGTTATCTCGACGTCGCGCCGCTCGGCTTCGAAGACCGCCTCCGCGAGCGCGATGTTCTTCGCGACCCGCGGAAAGAGGTCCTCCTGACGCTCGATGAGGTCGCCGTCCGCGTCCTTCCGGAGGTATCGGGCCGGGAGGATGTTCTCGTAGGCGTTGCCGGTCAGCCGCTCCGCCAACGTATCACCGTCAGTACGTTTTATCGGCAGGTCGAGTTCGTCTGCGCCGAGTCCCGCGTCGCTCATCGCACTGTCCTCCTGCCCGCTCGGGCCGCTTCCCGGGCGTCTCCCGCCGTAGTTGTGCCTTCGATAGCGCTCATTCGTGACGAGACAGTCATTCCGAATCCTCCCTCATAATGCCTTGGATTGTGGTTCGATTTGTACTTGTACAACCTGACTTGCATAGCGATGCCTCTCCGTGTCGTTCTGCGAACCGTAGGTCGGACGCGGGCGACCGCCGCGACCGTCGTGCGTTGCGTGTACAGACCTTGACCGCCGAGCGTATAATAGTATTCAGACCGCGGTGAAAGTGAAAGTGATGTGATGGTAACCGATGGTTAACACCGGTAGATTCGTCCCACACACTTATTCGCTTGCTGACCGTTGGCCCGGACATGGACGCTTCGCTCGTGGCACACCCGCTCCAGTTCGGAGGCGTGTTCGCGTCGCCGCTCGGAAAGCTGTTCGCGGCGCTCGTGATAATCGGCGTCGTCATCCTCGTGGGACGCCTCGTCCTGCACGTAGCGTGGAGGCTCGTCACCATCGCCGCGGTCATCGTCGGCATCCTCCTCCTCATCTCGATGTTCGTGCCGGGCCTACTTGGGTGAATCGCGCACGGCCGCCGCGCGCCGGGCGTCGCCCGTGAAGACGACCCGGTGGCGCGCGAGGCCGACCCGGGGACTCGCCCACACGGCAGGCCGACCCCGCGACGACCCGCCGACGACTCGCCCACACGGCAGGCCGACCCGACGACGACCCGCCGACCGCCCCTGCCCAGCGACGTCCGTGACCACCCGGTCACTCAGTCGGCCGCCTCGGGGCGGGGCCGGTCGCGGACGGCCGTCGCCAGGAAGTTCTCGACGACGTCGTGGCCGGCGGCCGTGAGGACGCTCTCTGGGTGGAACTGGACGCACCGGATGGGGTACTCCCGGTGGCGGATGCCCATGACCAGCGACTCGCCGCCGTGGTCGGTCGTCGCCGTCACCTCGAAGCAGTCCGGCACCGCGGTGGCGACGAGCGAGTGGTAGCGCCCCGCCTGGAAGCCCTGTTCGAGGCCGGCGTAGAGGCCCTCGCCGTCGTGGTCGACGGGGTAGGCCTTCCCGTGGACCGGTTCGGGCGCGTGGGCCACCGAACCGCCGTAGGCGTACACCGCGGCCTCGAGGCCGAGACAGACGCCGAGCGTCGGGACGTCGGGGCTCACCTCGCGGAGAACCGCGGTGGAGACGCCCACGTCGCGGTCGTTCTCCGGGTGGCCCGGTCCCGGACTGACGACGACGGCGTCGGGGTCGACGGCGCGGACCTCCGCGAGGCTCGCGGTGTTCTTCAGCACCGTCACCTCGACGGGCTCGCCGTCGACGCGCTGCTCCGAGAGGTACTCGACGAGGTTGTACGTGAAGGAGTCGTAGTTGTCGACGACGAGGACGCGCATCACTGCGACACCTCCCGCGGGGTCCGCTCGATGCGCTCGATGGCCGCGAGTACCCCGCCCATCTTCTGCTCAGTCTCCTCGTACTCCGCGGCCGGGTCGCTGTCGGCGACGACGCCGGCGCCGGCCTGTACCGTGATCCGGTCCTCGCGGCCGCGGGGCGTCTCGACGCCGTGTTCGAGCGTCGCGGTCCGGATGACGATGGCGAAGTCGGCGTCGCCGCTCCACGAGTAGTAGCCCACGCCGCCGCCGTAGGCGCCCCGCGGCTGGCGCTCGAGCGCGTCGAGTATCTCCATGGCGCGCACCTTCGGCGCGCCCGTGAGCGTCCCCGCCGGGAACGTCGCCCGCGTCGCGTCGAACGCGTCGGCGTCGGCTGCGAGCGTCGCCGTGACGGTGCTCTCGATGTGCTGGACGTGGGAGTACTTCAGCACGTTCATGAACTCCTCGACTCTGACGCTCCCGGGCGCGGCGACGCGGCGGACGTCGTTGCGCGCGAGGTCGACGAGCATCGTGTGCTCCGCGCGCTCTTTCTCGTCTGCGAGCATCTCGCCGGCGAGTCGCCGGTCCTCGACGGGGCTGTCCCCGCGCCGGCACGTGCCGGCGATGGGGTTCGAGACGATCCTGTCGCCCCGGACCGTGACGAGCGTCTCGGGGCTCGCGCCCACGATAGAGCGGTCGCCGTGCCGGAGGAGGTACATGTACGGCGAGGGGTTCACGTCGCGCAGGGCCTCGTACAGCCCCATCGGGTCGACGTCGCCGGTCAGCTCCCGCTTGCGCGAGACGACCCCCTGGTAGATGTCGCCGTCGAGGACGTGCCGCTTGGCGCGGGCGACGGCGTCCTCGTAGGCGTCTCTCGGACCGGCCGTCTCGCCGGTCCGCACGAAACCGCCCGTCTCCGGGTCGTCCGCCCCGTTCAGCGCCGCGGCGACGTCCCCGGCTTCCGCGACCAGTTCGTCGTAGACCGCGCCGGGGTCGTCGTCCGCGGCGACGACGGGCGTGAACACGAGTTCCACCGTTCCCTCGACGTGGTCGAAGACCAGCGTCCGCGTCGTGAGGACGAACTCGGCGTCCGGGAGCGGCGTCTCGGGTCGCTCGACGCCCACCTCTTCGAGCCACAGGTCGTACACGGCGTCGTAGGCGAGAAAGCCGACGAGTCCTCCGTCGAGGTGCTGGCGCTCCCCGTCGTCCGGGAAGCCCACGCGCGGGAGGTCCGGGAGCGCGCCGCGGAGCGAGTCGAGCGCGTCGCCCTCGCCGGGGGCCACGAACGCCGCCGCGCGCCCGCCGAGGGACTCGACGCTCGTCTCGTCCGGACGCACCGACACGACCGCGTCGGGGTCGTACCCCACGAAGGAGTACCGCGCGTGGCGGTCCGCGGAGGCGTTCGGCGTGAACGCCCCGTCCGGGTCGCTCGACGGCGTCTTCTCGGCGCTCTCGAGCAGGAAGCCGTAGTCGCTCCGGCCCGCGAGGGCGGCGTAGGCCCCCAGCGGCGAGGTGTCCACGTCGAGGGGGACCGCCGCGCGGGCGACGACCGCCCGACCGTCCGGGACGCGCTCGACGAACGTCTCCCGGTCGGGCGCGAACGACCCGGTCGGCGCGTCGTCGCTGGCGGTCCCCACGTCGCTGTCGGTACTGCCATCGCCGTCGATCACGTCGTCGCTGTCGGGCGGGAACGATTCGGTCGACGCGTCGTCGCTGTCGGTACCGCCGCCTCCGTCGACCGCGTCGTCGCCGTCGGGCGCGCCGGTCACGCCTCGACCCCCCGGGTGCGGCGAGCCCGCCTGACGAACGTGCGGACCGCGTCGTGGTCTTTCACGCCGCCGGACGCCTCGACGCCGCTGGCGACGTCGACGGCGTACGGCTCGGCGGTGGCGACCGCTTCCGCGACGTTCTCGGGCGTGAGGCCGCCCGCGAGGACGACCGGCGACGAGAGGTCGGCCGCGAGGTCCCGCGTGGCGGTCCAGTCGTGGGTCTCTCCGGTGCCGCCGCCGCCGGACTCGCTCGCGGAGTCGACGAGTATCGCGTCGGCGACGTCGTCGTACGCCTCCGCCCGTTCGGGTTCGTCCGCCCCGACGGCGACGAGCAGCCGACTCGACGTCTCCGCCCGGACGAACCGCAGTTCGTCCGGCGAGAAGTCGCAGTGGAGCTGGAGGGCGTCCGGTTCGACGGCCCCGGCGAGTTCGACGGCGCGGTCGACGCTCTCGGGCATCGTCACCAGCACCGTCGTCACGAACGGCGGGGCGGACGCCACGAGGTCCGCAGCGCGGGCGGGCGGGACCTCCCGCGGGGTGTCGACGCCGACGTCGCTGACGACGCCCACGGCGTCCGCGCCGGCCTCGGCGGCGACCTGCAGGTCGGCCTCGCGGGTGATGCCGCAGATCTTCGCCCGGACCATCAGGCACCCCGCATCGTGGCGAGGGTGTCCGCCGCCGCGCCGGAGTCGATGGCCCGGCGGGCGACTGTGACGCCCTCCGCGACGTCGTCTGCGAGTCCGGCCACGTAGACGGCCGCGCCCGCGTTCGCGAGAACGACGTCCCGGCGGGCGTCGGTCACGTCGCCCTCGACGATGCCGGTCAGGGCCGCCGCGTTCTCCTCGGGAGACCCGCCGGCGACGGCCTCGACCGGCGCCGCGTCGAGTCCCATCTCCTCCGGGGTGAGCGTGTACTCGCGGACCTGCTCGCCCTCGACTTCCGCCACCGTCGTGGGGCCGTGGAGCGCGATCTCGTCCATCCCCTCGCCGTGGACGACCATCGCCCGCTCGACGGGCATGTGCACGAGCGCCTCGGCCATCACCGGGACGAGGTCCGGGTCGTAGACGCCCAGGACCTGTGCGTCCGCGCCGGCGGGGTTCGTCAGCGGCCCGAGGATGTTGAAGATGGTCCGCATCTCCAGTTCCTTGCGCGGGCCGATGACCGCCTTCATCGCGGGGTGGAACACCGGCGCGAGCATGAAGCCGATGCCGTCGCGCTCGATGGCCTTCTCGACGGCGGGCGGTTCGGCGTCGACGGTGACGCCTGCGGTCTCGAGGACGTCCGCGCTCCCCGACGAGGAGGAGACCGAGTAGTTCCCGTGCTTTGCGACAGCGACGCCCGCGCCGGCCGCGACGATGGCGCTCGTGGTGGAGACGTTGATGGTGTCGTAGTCGTCACCGCCGGTGCCGCAGGTGTCGACCAGCGGAGCGCGGTCCGGAGCGATGGTCCGGGCCGCGTCGCGCATCCCCTGCGCGAAGCCGGCGATCTCCGTCTCGGTCTCGCCTTTCGCCCTGAGTGCGGCGAGGAGGGCACCGATCTGTGCCTCGGTCGCGCCCTCGAAGACCGCGGACGCGGTCATCTTGGCGTCTTCGAGTGTCAGGTCCCGTCCGTTCGCGACCCGGGCGATGCAGTCGGTCAGCGTCGGTGAATCGGCGTCGGCGTACTCTTGCATAGTGGGATACCAATGTATGTGATAGTCGTACGATGTACAAATTCGTACATCGACTTAAGCCTATCGGGGACGTGACCCGTCGCGCGGTCGAGGCGGTGGGCGTCGCTACCAATCGCCTGCCGGAGGGGGATTCCGAAACCTTCAATTACCGTCGCCGGATACGAACGAGTGCAGGCAAGCGCCAGTCTGACCGGGTTGGTGGTCTAGTCTGGTTATGACACCTCCTTGACATGGAGGAGGCCGGCAGTTCAAATCTGCCCCAACCCACTTCTC
>JBDGSQ010000131.1:0-6843 GCA_042217455.1 Haloferacaceae archaeon
ATGCGGTAGCCCGACGAGAGGATGACGTCGTCGGCGCGGCCCTCGAACCAGAAGTAGCCGTCCTCGTCGACGTGCGCGAGGTCGCCCGAGAGGTACCAGTCGCCGACGAAGGCGTCCTCGGTCTGCTCGGGCCGTCGCCAGTAGCCCGCGAAGAAACAGGGGTAGTCGCCGTGCTGGGCGATGACGCCGGTCTCGCCGGGGTCGAGTTCCTCGCCGGTGTCGGGGTCGACGACCGAGGCGGTGATGCCCGGGAGGGGCTTGCCCATGCTCCCGGGGCGGATCTCCATCGTCGGGTAGTTGTTGATGATCATGTTGCCGGTCTCGGTCTGGCCGTAGGTGTCGTGGATGGTGACCCCGAGGACGTCCTCGCCCCACTCGACGACGCCGGCCGAGAGCGGTTCGCCGATGCTCAGGGCGTGCCGGAGGTCGACGGAGGTGTCGTCGAACACGGGTTCGTTCGCGCGGAGCATCCGGTAGGCCGTGGGGACGCTGAACAGCACTGTGACCGGGTACTCGTCGAGGAGGTCGGCCCACGTCTCCGGGTCGAACTCGCCCTCGTAGGTGAACAGCGTCGCGCCCCAGAACCACGCGCCGAGCGTGTTGATGGGGCCGGTGAGCCAGCCGAGGTCGGCGGTCGACCAGTAGAGGTCGCCGGGCTGTAAGTCGACGGCGTACCGCTGGGTGGCGGCGACGCCGGCGATCCACCGGTGCTTGTGCCGGACGCCCTTGGCCAGCCCGGTCGTCCCGCTGGTGTAGTAGAGGAGCGCGTCGTCCTCGCCGGCGGTGCGGGCCGTCTCGTACTCGCGGTCCGCGGCCGCGACTGCCTCGTGGAAGTCCAGGTCGTCTGCCTCGCGCGCGCCCGCGCCACTCCCGTCGTCGACGACGACCACGCGTTCGACCGACGGGGCTTCCTCGACCGCGTCCGCGACGGTCTCCCGGTTCGAGTCGGTCGTGACGACCACCTTCGCGTCGCAGTCGTCGAGGCGGTAGGCGATGCCGTCCGGGCCGAACCGCTCGTTGACGCTCCCCCAGACCGCGCCGCGCTTGAGCGTCCCGATGAGCGCCACGTAGTGTTCGGGCACGCGCGGCATGTACGAGAAGACGCGGTCGCCCTCGTCGACGAGTCCGTCGAGGACGTTCGCGAAGCGACTGGACTGCGCTGCGAGTTCCCAGAAGGCGAGCGTCGAGCGCGTCCCGTCCTCGGCGACGTGGTAGAGCGCGACCCGCGAGCGGTCGGAGGCGTGTCGGTCGACCGTCTCGTGGGCGATGTTCAGTTCCCCCGGAGCGTCCCAGTCGGCGTCGTCGAATATCTCGGCCCACGTGAAGGAGTCGTAGGCCGCCTCGTAATCCTCGAGATTGTGATTCGCTGGCATGTGCGATTCGAAGTCTCACGTAAAAGACTATGTAGTTTTTCGTCGGTCGAGTTCGGCTCGGCCAGGGGACGGAACCACGGCGGTGCAGAGCGCCGTCGGCGAGGGGACGCTGACACGGGGGCGAGAGTGTAGAACGTCGCCAGCGACGAAACGAACCGCGACTACAACGACAGGTGCAGAGCGTCGGCGACGACGAGGCGGAGCGGTTACACCGCCGGAGTCCGAACCGGGAGGCATGACAGACGACGTTGCGGCCGCGGTCGAATCGTTCCTCGAGGCGGCGGACGGCGTGTACGGGGAGTACGAGCAGGGGTACATGGACGCGGACGCCGCGCTCTCGATACTCGAAACGCACGTCGAGGACCTCCGGGAGGCGGCCGAATCCGGGGAGTGACGCCGCCGGCCGACGGCGTAACGACCCCCGCGCCCGACCGGCTCGTCGTCGTCGAATCGCCGCGGCGAGACTGAACTCTGCCGGGTGGGAAACGACTATCGGGGTCCGGTCCGGGAGGTATGACATGACGGACTTCGCACGGCGCGTCGAGCGCATTCCGGAGAGCGGCATTCGAAAGGTCTTCAACGCGGCCGGCGACGACGCCATCAACCTCGGCATCGGCCAGCCGGACTTCGCGCCTCCGGACCACGCGAAGCAGGCCGCCGTCGACGCCATCTGGAGCGGCGAGGCCGACGACTACAGCCCCAACAAGGGCATCCCGTCGCTCAGGGAAGCCATCGCCGAGAAACACGAGCGCGACCAGGGCGTCTCCTTCTCCACCGAGGAACTCATCACCACCGCCGGCGGGAGCGAGGCGCTCCACCTCGCCATCGAGGCCCACGTCGACCCCGGCGAGGAGGTCGTCATCCCGGACCCCGGGTTCGTCTCGTACGCCCCGCTGACGATGCTGGCCGGCGGCGACCCGGTGCCCGTGGGCCTGCGCGAGGACCTCACGATGGACCCGCAGGCCGTCGAAGACGCCATCACCGACGACACGGCGGCGTTCATACTGAACAGCCCGGGCAACCCCACCGGTGCCGTCTCGGACCCCGGGGACATCCGCGAGTTCGCCCGCATCGCCGACGAACACGACGTCCTCTGCATCTCCGACGAGGTCTACGAGTACACCGTCTTCGACGGCGAGTTCCGCTCGCCGGTCGAGTTCGCCGAGACGGACAACGTCGTCGTCGTCAACTCCTCGTCGAAGCTCTACGCCATGACCGGGTGGCGGATCGGGTGGGTCGTCGGCGCTCGGCGCCGCGTCGACCGGATGCTCAAGGTCCACCAGTACATGATGGCCTCCGCGAGCGCCCCCGCCCAGTTCGCCGCCGAGGCGGCCCTCACCGGCCCGCAGGACATCGTCGAGACGATGCGCACCACCTTCGAGGAGCGCCGCGACATCCTGCTCGACGGACTGGACGACATCGGTATCGACTGTCCGACCCCGCAGGGCGCGTTCTACGCCATGCCCGACGTGCCGGACGGGTTCGTCGACGAGTGTCTGGACCGCGAGGTCATCGTCGTCCCGGGCGAGGCGTTCGGCGAGGGCGGACGGGGCAAGGTCCGCATCTCCTACGCCACCGACACCGAGTCGCTGAAGGAGGCCATCGAGCGGATGGGCGAGGCGTACCGCGCCGCCGTCTGAGTCGCCGCGGCACGACCTCGGCGGCGTTCGCCGCCGACCGAACCTCTCTCGCCAGACCCCGGGCGAACGCCGCCGACCGAACCTCTCTCGCCAGACCCCGGGCGAACGCCGCCGACCGAACCTCTCTCGCCAGACCCCGGGCGAACGCCGCCGACCGAATCACACCCACCGACCCCGTCGGGGTCGACCGGGTAGCCGCGGCTACTTCGAACTGATAACACTTATTGCCGGTAGTTTACAGAGTAGATGGTGTGAGCATAGAGACAGGACGTTCGGCCGAGCGGTTCGACCACCTCCTCGGACTGCTCGCCGACCGACGACGCCGACACGCCGTCGCCGTGTTGCGGGCCCACGACGGGTGGGTATCGCTCCCGGACGTCGCAGACGAGGTCGCCGAGATGGAGCGTGGCGAACGCCTCTCTAACATCTCCCCGCAGGCGGTTCTACGCGTCTACTGTGCGCTCTATCACACGCACGTGCCGCTTCTCGAATCCGTCGACCTCGTGAGCTACGACCAGCAGACCGACGCGGTCAGACTCCTCGAAGACCCGCCCGAACTGGCCTCGATACTGGACGCCGACCCCGCTCTGACCGACTGACTCCTGTGGGGTGCGTCGACGGTGGCGACCGCCCGCGCCGACGGCCCACCAGCGTCCGCGTCGACGACCCCCCACCTCCACGTGAATTTCCCCCACTTCCGCGCAAGTAACCCCTCGCTTCCGCCGACTGACGACCCCGAAAGAGTGTCTCTGCTCCGCTGACGGGACCGTATCGACCGGAGAAACCGGTCGTTTCGGGCGATTAATCTGTCCCCCATTCGTAACTGTACCGACTGCGCACAGATGTTGCAATGATAACACTTTTTGCGCACTCCGGTCGTATCTACGCTCGAACGTGATTGGGAACCGGGCTACCGACACCGACGACGGGCGGCCGTTCGTCCAGTTCCTCGAAGCGCGCGCGGCCCTCGCACTCGAGGTCCTCGACGAGTACGACGAGGCGCTCCCGCTGGCGGACGTCGCAGACGAGGTGGCGGTTCGGGAGACCGGCCGCTCCCTGGAGGAGATACCGGCGACGGACGTGCTCTGGGTCTACGACGACCTCTACTTCGAGCACGTCCCGCTCCTCGAGCGTGCGGGACTCGTCCGCTACGAACAGGAGAAAGACACCCTCAGAATCGTCGAGCCGTGACTCGCCCGGTGACCCGCCTCACCGGGCGGTGCTGACGATCTTTATCACGTCGCCCTCCTCCATCCGGTACTGGTCGGAGATGCGGCGAGTCGACTTCGCGTCCACCGCGTGCAGGTAGCCCTCACCGATGTCAGTGTGGATGCGGAAGGCGAGGTCGCGCGGCGTCGACCCCTCCGGCAGGAGGAACGCGTCCGGGAGCATCCGGCCCTGCCCGTCGGTCCACTTCGACTCGTTCTGGACGGGGTAGACGGTCACCCGGCCGAGCAGTTCGTAGACGGCGTAGTCGATGGCCTGCTGGACGCCGGTGCCGCCGTAGGTCTCCACGACGTCCCGAATCTGTTCGAGGCCGCTCCGCTGGGAGTCCGAGACCTCGCCGAGGATGTCGAAGTCGTCGTCGCCGGGGTCGTACCGGAGGAGGCCCGCCTCCGCACCCTGTCTGAGGGCCAGTTCGCCGTCCGCAGTCGCCGGGATGACCGGCTTGTCGGTCTGGCGCAACCGCGCTATGTTCTCCTCGGGCGCGACGTCCACCTTGTTCGCCACGAGCAGAATCGGCTTCGTCCGCTCGCGGATGTCGCGGGCGAGGGCCGCGCGCTGGTCGTCGGTCCACTGCTTCGGGTCCTCGGGGTACTCGAGGCTCCGGAGACTTGCGGCCACCTCCGCCTCGCTGGCTCCGAATCCCGTCAGCAGCTCGGCCAGCTCGTCGTCGATGTCGAAGTCCGGCGACCGGGACTTGCGAACGACGGACTCCCAGTTCCGGGAGACGATGCCGGCGAGCCACTGGTTCATCTCCGCCTCGATGAAGTCGACCTCCTCGACCGGGTCGTATGTCCCCACCTCGACGGGTTCGCCCTCCGCGTCCGTGCCGCCGGAGGCGTCGACGACGTTGACGATGGCGTCTGCGTTCGAGAGTTCGTCGAGGAACTGGTTGCCGAGTCCGCGTCCCTCGTGAGCGCCGGGGACGAGTCCGGCGACGTCGAGCAGTTCGACCGGCACGTACCGCTTGCCGTCGCGGCAGTTCTCGCTGTCGCACCGGCGCTCGCGTTCGAGACAGGGACACTCCGTGCGGGCGTGTGTGACCCCGCGGTTGGCCTCGATGGTGGTGAACGGGTAGTTGGCCACGTCCACGTCGGCCATGGTAGCCGCCCGGTAGAAGGTCGACTTGCCCGCGTTGGGCTTGCCCGCGAGCGCGAGAGAGAGCATGCCGTGGTGTACCGCAGTCGGGGAAAAGCACCTTTCGGTTCTCGCGGTCGGCGGACGACGACCGGGCGGACCACACGCTCAGTCCTGCGGCCTGCGAGACGGGAGGTTCGTCAGGTCGCGGACCGCCCCCCGTAGCGACGTGGACTCGACGTAGGCCGTCGCCACCTCGTGGACGGTGAAGTCCGCGTCGAGGTGGTCGCTCTGGGCCTGTGCGTAGAGCGACAGCCAGTCGTTGAGGAGACTCGACAGGAGCGAACGCTCCACGTCCGAGAGGGACTCGCCGTTCCGGTGGGCCCGGACGTACAGCGAGACGATGGGTCGGACGCCGCGTTCGATGCAGACGTCCGGGTCGCCGCCGTCGGGGTCGTACGCCGCGGCGTCCTGGCGCGACTGCTCGACCACCGCGCGAACCTCTTCCCAGTGCGACGAGCGACTCATTGCGACCCGAACCCTACCCGTGTCAGAGACTACCACGACTGATTCTGTCGCCGTGACATAAAGCCGTCGGATTCGCACTCACTCCTGCTCGCGCGAGGGGCCGGACTGCTGGAACCGCACCTCGCCGCGAGCGCGGACGCTTCCGTCGACGGTGGCACCCTGCTGGAGCGTCAGGTCCCGGCACGAGACGTCCCCGAGGACGCGCGCGTCCGAGGCCAGTTCGACGCTCCCGCCGCGCGTGGTCACGTCCCCGTGCACGCGGGTCTCCTCGCCGACGCTGATGTCGTCGCGCGCGCGGAGACTCCCGAAGATGTTGTTGTCGGTGCCCACCTCGATGGACCGGGCGCGGATGTTCCCGTGGAGCCGACAGTCGTCGCCGACGACGGCGGGCGTCGAAACCCGCCACGCGTCGTCGGAGACGTTCGCCCCGCGCGGGATGACCAGCGGGTCCCGGTCGTCGGCCTCCTCGCCCGCCAGCGCCGACGCGATCTCGTCTGCGGCGTCTCGCTCGCCGAGCCGCAGGAGCTGTGAGAGGACCACGAAGTAGAAGACGAGCGTCGGCATCGGGTTGCGGATGACGATCCAGCCGTTCGCCTCGAATCCCTCCGCTATGTCGACGTCGTCGCCGATGTCGAGGTCCCCGGAGACCATCAGGCGGCCGCCGACGTGGACGCGCTCGCCGAGGTAGGCGTTCTCGCCGACCAGCACGTTCCCCGCCACCTCACACCAGACGTCGAGGCGGCAGTCGCCCTCGGCCTCGATGTCGCCGCCGAAGGACACGCGCTCGCCCGCGACGACGTTCCGCCCGCGGACGCCGAACTCGACGGTGCTCTGGCCGCCGACGATGACGTCGCCGTCGGTGACGAGGTCGTGCTCCTCGACGGTCGTACCGTCCGGTATGTCGAGCGAGTCGAGCGGGTCCGAACCGAGTGACACACTGGACTGCTGGGCGCTTCGCCTAATAAATCGACCGCAAGACGGACGTCTGACTCGGCCGCGAG
>JBDGSQ010000108.1:0-6829 GCA_042217455.1 Haloferacaceae archaeon
CCGAGGAACTCGACCCCGGCCAGACCGTCGAAGTCGTCGACGGCTACGTCCGCGAGCGCGACGGCGACCTCGAACTCCACGTCGGGGGCAGGGGGGCGATAGAGGAGGTCGACGCCGACGTCGAGTACGTCCCCGACACCGCCGACATCGGGTCGCTGGAGATCGGCCAGCGCGTGGACATCGCCGGCGGCGTCATCGAGACCGACCCCAAGCGCACCTTCGACCGCGACGACGGGTCGCAGGGACAGGTCAGGAACGTCCGCGTCAGAGACGACACCGGCGACATCCGGGTCGCCCTCTGGGGCGACAAGGCCGACGCCGACGTGGACCTCGCAGACCGGGTCGTCCTCACCGACGTCGAGATTCAGGACGGGTGGCAGGACGACCTCGAGGCCTCGGCCAACTGGCGCTCGACCGTCACCGTCCTCGAGACGGACGCGGAGGCGGGCGACGACGGCGCGAGCGACGACCGACCGGCCGGCGGGGGTCTCGCTGCGTTCGCCGACGACGGCGGGAGCACGGCGGCGGACGACGGCGGCGGGGGAGACGCGGCCGCGACCGGGTCGGAAGCGGGGTCGGCGACGAGCGACGCGGGGAGCGACCCTGCTGACGGCGAACAGGTCGAGTTCACCGGTACCGTCGTGCAGGCGGGCAACCCCGTCGTCCTCGACAACGGCCGCAAGACCCGGAGCGTCGCCACCGACGCCGAACTGCGACTCGGCGAGGAGGTCACGGTCCGGGGACCGCTCCGCGACGGCCGCATCGACGCCGAAGAGGTCTTCTGACCCCTCGGCGGCGGCGGCCCGGACGACACCCGGCCGCGGTCGGTTCCGGGGCGGTCTCGAACCCGGCGCGCGAATCGGGCTACGGAAAGGATTATACGCGCCACGGACCCGTATCAGGGTATGAGCGTTGAGTTACCGTTCGCCCCGGTGGACACTATCATCCGGCGCAACGCGGGAGAGCTCCGGGTGAGCGCCGGGGCCGCGGAGGAACTCGCGCGGCGCATTCAGGACCACGGCGCCGACCTGGCCGTCGACGCCGCCGAACGAGCGACGGTGGACGGCCGGAAGACGCTGATGGCCGCCGACTTCGGCGTCGGACAGGTCGTGGACCGGTCGACGCTCGAGTTACCCGTCGCCCCGGTCGACCGCATCGCCCGCCTCCAGATAGACGACCGCTACCGCGTATCGATGGACGCCCGCATCGCGCTGGCGGACATCCTCGAGGACTACGCGGACAACGTCGCCAGGGCCGCGGCCACGCTCGCTCGCCACGCCGACCGGCGGACGATTCAGGCCGAAGACATCGAGACGTACTTCTCCCTGTTCGAGTGATGCAGTTCGGCTACAGCGAGACCTGTCTCGAACACGACACGGGCGGCCGACACCCCGAGAGTCCCGACCGCATCCGCGCGATTCGCCGCCAGCTGACGCGTCGGCACGGGGTGGAGTACGTCGACCCGGAACCCGCAGACAGGAGCGCTGTCGCCGCTGTCCACGACGAGGACTACCTGGACGAACTGTACGAGTTCTGCGAGCGCGGCGGGGGAAACTGGGACCCCGACACCGTCGTCGCCGAGGGGACGTGGGAGGCGGCGCTCGCCTCCGCCGGACTCGCGCAGTGGGCCGCAGAGCAGGCGGTCGACGGCGCGTCCGGGCGGCACACCGCGTTCTCCATCGGTCGCCCGCCGGGCCACCACGCCGTCGTCGACGACGCCATGGGATTCTGCTTTTTCAACAACGCGGCCGTCGCGACCCAGCACGTTCTCGACGAGCGCAACGTCTCGCGGGTCGCCATCCTCGACTGGGACGTCCACCACGGCAACGGCACGCAGGACATCTTCGAGACCCGCGGCGACGTCTACTACGCGTCGCTGCACGAGGACGGGCTCTACCCCGGCACCGGGGCCGTCGAGGAGACCGGCACCGGCGACGGCGCGGGGACGACGATGAACGTCCCGCTCCGGGCCGGCGCGGGCGACCCCGACTACCTGCTGGCCGTCGACGAGGTCGTCGCGCCCGCGTTCCGGCGGTTCGACCCGGACCTCCTGCTGATCAGCGCCGGGTTCGACGCCCACCGACACGACCCCATCTCTCGGATGCGCGTCTCCTCTGAAGGGTACGCGCTCCTGACCGACCGCGTCCGGACGCTCGCGGAGACGGTCGGCGCGGGGCTCGGATTCGTTCTCGAAGGCGGGTACGGACTCGACACGCTCTCTGAGGGCGTCGCGATGGTCCACGAGACGTTCGACGGACGCGACCCCATCGACCCCGACGACGACCCGACAGACCGGACCCGGGAGCTGCTCGCCGAGGTCCGCGAGGTCCACGACCTGGACTGACGCGCCGCGGCGGCGTGCTGGACTGACGCGTCCGCTTGCCCCCGCACCCGCCGTCAGCACTCGGGGCTGCGGGTCGGCGTTGTCGCCGGAACTCGGAGCTACGGGTCGGCGTTGTCGCCGGAACTCAGGGCCGCGGGTCGAAGTAGGTCGCCAGTTCCTCGCCGAACTCGTCTGCGAGCGCCGCGACCTCGGCGCCGACGAGGACGTCGTAGCCGTCGTCGGCCATGACGCGCTCGACGTGCGCGCCGAGGGCGACGTCGAAGACGGCGTCGTCCCGGAGCAGTTCGACCGCGCTCGTGAACCCGCGCTCCCGCTCGACGACGTACCGGTCGCCGTCGACGAAGGGGCCGTACACGTCCGCGTCCTCGTACGTCTCGAAGAACTGGCTCGCGTGCTCCCGGACGTGGACCGGCGGCCCGTCGTGGCGCTCGACGGCCGGGAGGTCGGCCACCTCGAGTTCGACCAGCAGCACCGCCCGCCCGTCAGCGAACGTCGCAGATCGGATCGAGGTGAACCCGCGCCGGTCGAGTTCGTCGGCGATGCCGTGGAGCGACCTCCGGAGCTGCGGGTACAGCTGGTCGTCGACGAGGTCGGGGGCGTCGAAGACGACCGCGACGGGAGTCGTCCCGCGCCGGGAGAGGTGCTCGCGGGCGGCCTCGACCGAGAGCGGCGTCCGGCTGACGGGCTCGAACAGCTCCTCGCGCGGGTCGGAGAGCAGGTCGCGGGCGTAGTGCTGGAGGCGAGCGACGTTCTCGGCGGAGAGCACCGCGGCGACGTTGCGGTTCGGGTCGGTCGGGTCGACGACGACGAGGGGGTCCTCGAACTCGTCCTCGCCGTGACCGGCCGGGTCGAGGCGGACCGGCGGGTGCCAGTCGGCCGCCGCTTCGACGACCGCCTCGAAGCCGCCGTACTCGACGACGAGCAGCTCCGTGAGGTACCCCGAGAAACCGCGGGTCCGCAGGTCGCTCCCGTACGCGCCGACGCCCTTGAGGAACGCCTTGAACAGGCGGGCGTCGGCCGCGAGGTCCGCGTCGAGTCGCTCCCGGAGGTAGGCGTTGTGAAACGGCGTCCGGTCGACCGCAGACCGGATGTCCGCGGCGTCGTCGACGTCGTAGCAGGGGACGAGGTCGACCTCGAAGCCCTCGTACTCCCCCTTCACGTAGGGGTGTTCCGCGTACTCCTCGTGGCCGTCGGGGAGGGCGGCGTAGCCCACTTCGAGCCCGTACCGCTCCAGCTTCTCGCGGTCGAGGTCGGTCGGGAAGCGGACGAACAGGTCGATGTCGCGGTCCCCGGCCAGCCACGTCCCGCGGGCGGTGCTCCCGACCTGCAGGACGTCGGCCTCGACCCCGATGTCGGCGAGCGCGTCCCGCACCCTCCCTCCGAGTTCGTCGGCGACGGCCGCGAGCCGTTCGCGCTCGTCCTCCCCCGGGTCGATGCGCTCACGGACCGCGGCGACGGCGCTGTCGAGGTCGGACATGGAGAGCCCTTCCGCGCCCCGCGGCGAAAGGGTGTCGGTCCACGCCCGTCGAGGGGGTGTCGGTCCACGCCCGTCGGGGGAAAACGAAAGTCCTATTAAATGACCTCGGCAAGGTTCTGGTGCGAGCGACGAGCCGTCGTAGCTCAGCTGGTAGAGCGCCTCGCTGTTAACGAGGTGGTCCCAGGTTCGAGTCCTGGCGACGGCGTCCCCGACCTCCTCTCGTCTCTGCCCCGACCAGTGCCGACGCTCGCTGTCCGCTCGACGTCGATTCGACCAGTGCCGACGGTCGCTGTCCGCTCGACGCTGACCGCCCACTCTCGACGTTCTCCTCCGCCTCGCCGCTCGATTCGTCGCTCCGGAGAGGGATACATTCAAATCGTGGGGTGTGCTGTCGTGTGGTATGAGTACCGGGACGGACGACGCGGACCTCGACTCGCCCGCTCACGGGGCCGCACTCGCCGCCGCACAGGAGGCCGCAGACGGGACGCTCTACTCGTTCGTCGCGTACACGCCGGACGAGTTCGAGGTCCTCTACGTCGACGACGTGATGGACGAGTTCTACCCGAGTCGCGAGCGGATGCGGGCGCACTTCGAGGAGATTCACTCGTACGTCCACGTCGACTTCACCGAGCGGAACCTCTTCGAGGACACCCTGTTCTCGGACCTCGGGACCGTCCGGACGTTCGTCACGCGGATGGACGGCCTGACGCTCGTGCGCTACCTCGACGGCCGGAACGGGGTCTTCGTCGCGCTCGACCCCGACGAGTGCGTCCGGGACGTGACCCGCGCCGTCGAATCGGCCCTCGGCGGCGAGAGCGCTGAATCGGCCGGCGACGACGAGAAGCAACGCTAAAGAGGTGCCCACAAGAATCCCCTGTAAGGGCCCTTAGCTCAGTGGTCAGAGCGCTCGGCTCATAACCGGGTGGTCATGGGTTCGAACCCCATAGGGCCCATTCGCTCGGCACCCGTTTCTGAGCCGGCGATGAGTCGTCTCGGAGAGCGCTCCCTCTCCCCGTTTCGGTCGCTTCGAACGTTCGAACCTGAAATCCGAGTACCGGTGGAAAACACACGCCCCCCGGTACAGTCGGCCGAATCTTGTAACCGACGGTGACGCGTGACGGCTTCGACGACCGCCGGCCGGTGGCTCGTCGAGTCTCACTCGTATCCCCGTCGCAGCGGACGCCGTTCCACGAGGCGGATGCGAATACGTTCGGACGAACGACTACGTGGTGGGCGTCTCCACTTCGACGTGCGGGTCACGACTCGCGGACCCGTCCCTCACCTCTTCGACTCTCCCCTCCGGACGTGACGACGGCACCGGCGACCGGGCGCGTTCCCGCCCGATATTACGATTCCCTCCTCGGGACATAACGAAGCGTAGTTGAGTGGCCTCGGTCGAGGGGTGGGTGAACGCCGATGCCGCGCGCTATACTGTCCTCGTCGCTCGGGAGCGTCCTGAAGTACTACCTCTACAAGGCGACGAAGGCGGTGGAGTTCTACCGCCCCATCATGTACCTCTACTTCCTCTCGCAGGGGCTCTCGTTCACGCAGATTGCGATTCTCGAGGCCATCTACAACCTGTCGACGGTCTTCGGCGAGATTCCGACGGGGTACGTCGGCGACCGGGTCGGGAGGCGAAACAGCCTGCTCGTCGGTACCGTGCTCATCTCGGTGACGCTCGTCGGCATCGGGCTGGCCGGGTCGTTCCCGGTGCTGGCGGTGCTGTACGCCCTCTGGTCGATGGGCTACAACTTCCGGTCGGGGAGCGAGGACGCGTGGCTCTACGACACGCTCACCGACGACCTCTCCGAGGACGAGTTCGCCCACGTCCGCGGGCGCGGGGAGTCGGCGTCGCTCGCCGTCGGCGTGGGAGCGGCGGTCGCCGGCGGCTACCTCGGCGGCATCGACCTCTCGTACCCGTGGTTCGTCGCCGCCGCAGTCACCGGCCTCGGCGCGGTGGTCCTCCTCACGCTCGACGAACCGGAGTCCTACGAGCGGACCGACACCGACGTCGGCTTCCGGCGGACGCTCGCCATCGTCCGCGACGCGCTCACCCGGCGGAACGTCCGGGCGTTCGTCCTCTACTACTACGTCCTCTACGCCGCGGTCACCTACCTCGTGTTCGTCTTCCTCCAGCCCATCTTCCAGACGGTGGTCGTCGACCTCGGCGTCTCCCCCGAGCGGGTCGAACCGCTCGTGGGGTGGTTCTACGGAGCGTACAGCCTCGTGGGGGCCGTCCTGAGCTACTACACCGGCGCGATTCGGGCGCGACTCGGCATGCGCACGTGGTTCCTCGCGCTCCCGTTCGGCGTCGGCGGCGCGCTGTTCGCCATGTACCTCGTGCCCGTGCTCGCGCTCCCGACGCTGCTTTTCGCCCGCGGCATCGCCGACGTGACGCGGTCGTTCGCCAGCCAGTACGTGAACGACCGGATCGGCACGACCGGTCGGGCGACGGTGCTGAGTGCGATGGCGATGGTCAGCGGCCTCACCGTCGTCCCGTTCCAGCTCGGCAGCGGCGTCGTCTCCGACGCCACCTCGCCGCTGTTCGCGCTCGGCGTCGCCGGCGTCGTCCTCGTCGTCGGGTCGGGCCTGATTCTGCTGTGGGAGGCGCCGGTTCCGGAGTGACGCGGCTGCTCGCGGTCCGGTCGGGCGGCTCACTGTCACGGGTTCTCAGTAGTGGTCTCTCCGGGCGGTCGGTTCTCAGTAGCGGCCGCTCCGGGCGGTCGGTCTCGCCGCTCCGGCGCAGTCGCTCGCTCTCTCTGTACGCGTGAAAAATCGTATCGTCTAGCGCGATGCTCCGCCGCGTGTGCGGCGTCTCAGAACCGACTCAGAGCCGGGTGAGGTTCGTCGCGCGCGGACCCTTGGGGGCCTGCTCGATGCTGAATTCGACTTCCTGTCCCTCTTCGAGGTCCGGCCCGCCGACGTCCTCCATGTGGAAGAAAACGTCATCGTCCGCGTCCTCAGTCTCGATGAAACCGTAACCGCCCGTGTCGTTGAAGAAATCAACC
>JBDGSQ010000149.1:0-6812 GCA_042217455.1 Haloferacaceae archaeon
TACTACTACGCCCGCATCTCCCTCCGGGAAGCGGGCGGTCGCGTCCACTTCGAGAGCAAGCGCCTCCACCCGGGGGACCGCCCGGCGCACTTCACCGCCTCCTACCGCCCGACCGGCGAGCGACTGGAGGCCGACCCGGCGTCTCTCGCGGCCTTCCTCACCGAGCGGTACCGCTACTTCACGCAGGACGCGAGCGAGCGCCTCCGCGTCGCCGAGGTGGACCACGAGCGCTGGCCGCTGTACGCGGCGGCGGCCGACGTCGACGTGAACACGCTGTTCACCGCGAACGGCTTTGCGCGACCCGACGGCGACCCGGTCCTGCACTACAGTCCCGGCGTCGACGTGGTCGCCACGGGGAGTCGCCGCTGGGGGTGAACCGTCGACTGTGCCGTTTCGGCGGGTGTCGTCCAGACGCCCACCGCTCTCGGCTTCGGCGGGTGTCGTTCCGATACCCGCAGTGCTCGGCCTCGCCGACGTCCGACGTTCTCACCCTCGTCCCGTCTCTCGCCCGCGCGGGGTTGAAGTTCGGTCGGGCCGTACACGGGACGATGCCCGACGTCGAGGCGGTCCCCTCCTCGCACCCCGTGCTCCTGTTCGACGGCGTCTGTAACCTCTGTAACGCCGCCGTGCAGTTCGTCCTCGCGCGCGACCCCGGGGGCGTCTTCCGGTTCGCGTCGCTCCAGTCGGAGGTCGGCGAGCGACTCCTCGACGCCTACGACGTGCCCGCAGGCGACCTCGAGACGGTCGTGCTGCTCGACGGCGACGACTACTACCTGAAGTCCGACGCCGCGATTCGCGCGGCGGAGCTGCTCGGCGGCCCGTACGCGCTGGCGGCCGCTCTCCGGGTCGTCCCCCGCCCGATTCGGGACGCGGGGTACGACCTCGTCGCGGCGTCCCGCTACCGCGTCTTCGGTCGGCGAGACCGGTGTATGGTCCCCGAGGCGGACGTTTCGGACCGGTTTCTCGACGGGTAAACGGCGCGTTGACCGGAACGTCGGCCGGCGATACGGCGGGAGCGCGGCGTCGACATCCCCGACCTCCCCGAGCACCGACGGCGGCGCACGGTAGCGAGGTGTTTACCGATATTCCGCTCCGAATAGTTAATACGCTATCAGGTGTGTGCGTAGACGCCGGCGTCACCACGCGGTCACCCATTCCCCCGTCGGGTACTGGATTCCGTTCGCCGACGTACGCAACCACCGCTCCAGGCTGTTCGACGCCGGCACCGTTCTCTGCTTTCGGCGCGGCGGTCGGAAAAAATCGAGAGTCCTGACGACGGCGTTACTCGAAGAGGTCGACGGCCTGCTGGTAGCGGGCGCCGGGTTCGTCCCAGTCGACGACCGCGAAGAAGGCGTCGACGAAGTCGCCGCGGGCGGGGCCGTAGTCGTAGTAGTAGGAGTGCTCCCAGACGTCGAGCGCGAGGATGGGATGGGAGCCCCAGAGCGCGCCCTGGTCGTGCTTGTCGACGACGACGTTGCGTAGCTGGTTACTGAACGAGTCGTAGACCAGCAGCGCCCAGCCGCCGGCGGCCGAGGCGGCGGCCTCGAACTCGCCCTTCCAGGCGTCGTAGGAGCCGAAGTCCTCCTCGATGCGGTCGGCGAGGTCGCCCGACGGCTCGTCGCCGCCCTCCGGGGACATGTTCTGCCAGAACAGGTCGTGGAGGATGTGGCCACAGCCGTTGTGGGTGACGTTGCGGATGGCGCCCGCCGACGAGCCGAAGTCGCCCGCCTCGCGGTTGGCTTCGAGGGTCTCGTCGGCCGAGTTCCACCCGTTGACGTAGCCCTGGTGGTGGGTGTCGTGGTGCCACGTCAGCACCTGCTCGGAGATGTGCGGCTCGAGTGCGTCGTAGTCGTACGGTAGCGGCGGGAGTTCGTACTCGCTCATAGTTGGGACCTCCGTAGAGAAAGTCTGCTGGCAACCTGTTAAAGATTGAGGAAACGCACATCTGCGCGGCGGACGGTCCGGTCTGCCGGACCGTCTCGTCGGGCGGACCGGGAGCGCGTCGTTCCACCGTCTCGTCGAGCGTCCCGGGAGCGCGTCGTCCCACCGCCTCGTCGGGCAGACCGGGGACGCGTCGTCCCACCGTCCCGGAGTCGTCCGGACTGCCGCATCAGGCAAGTCCTTACGTGGGGAGTCCCGAGCGGGAACGATGAGCTGGCGCGGGGTCGGTCTGGTGAGCAGCTGGCAGATGACGGCGAGCGTGTGCTTCTACGCGATCTTCGCGGCGACGGCGTTCGTCAGAGACGGGTTCGGCGTCTCGCGCACGCTCGTGGGTATCACCGTGACGGCGGTGATGCTCGGTTACACGGGATTTCTCCTCCTCACCGGTGCCGCGGTGGACGGCTACGGCGAACGACCCGTGATGGTCGCGGGGCTGCTCGTGCTGGCGAGCGGCATGCTCGGCGTGGTGTTCGCGGGGAGTTACGCCGTCTTGCTCGTCGCCCTGCTGGTCGTCGGAGCGGGCTACGCCTCGGCGATGCCGTCGACGAACCGGGCGGTCCTCGAAGTCGCGCCGCGCGGCCGGCGGAACCTCGCGATGAACGTAAAGCAGGTCGGCGTCACCGCCGGGAGCGGCCTCAGCGCGGTGCTGGTAACCGGCCTCGCGGCCACGCGGCTCGGCTGGCGGGCCGGCTTCGTCGTCGCCGGCGCCCTCGGCCTCGCGGTGGCCGTCGCGTTCGCCCGGGGGTACCGGGGCACGGCGGGGTCAGGGTCGCTCTCGCCGCCCGACGTGCGGGGGCTGCTCCACCGCCGCGGCTACCGGACGCTCCTCACCGCCGGCGTGTTCCTCGGGGCGGCGGCGTTCTCCACGACCGGGTACGTCGTCCTCTACGTCACCGAGTCCGTCGGCCTCGCGGCCGGGTTCGCCGGCCTCTCGCTCGCGCTGGTGCAGGTCGGCGGGAGCACGAGTCGCATCGTCGGCGGCACCGTCGCCGACCGCCTCCCGCTCTCGGACGTCCGGGCCAACGGCGCCGTGATGACCGGCCAGCTGCTCGTCGCGGTGGCGGCCTACGTCGCCATCCTCGCTGTCCACACGCGGGTGGAGACGGCGGTGGCGTTCGCCCTGCTCGGCTTCTTCGTGCTCGGCTTCCCGGGCATCTACTACGCCTGCCTGACAGCGCTCGTCCCGGACGACAGCGTCGGCGCGGCGAGCGCGGGCGGCCAGATGGCCATCAACGTCGGCGGGCTGCTCGCCCCGCCCGCGTTCGGGTTCGTCGTCGACTCGCTCTCGTACGACGTGGCGTGGCTCGGCGTGGCGGCCTGCGCCGCGCTCGCGGCCCTCCTCGTCGCGCCGCTCGCGCTCGGCGAGGTGGCGTCGCCCGCCGGGTAGGGAGGCGAGTGCGACGGCGACGCGGACGCCGGTGGCGACACCGCAGCGCGCGCGAGCGGAAGCGGGAAGGCGATGGAGCGGCAGGTGCGAGGCGAAACGCGGACGGCGAGCGACCGCGGCGTCCGGGTCACGCCGGGGTCGTCTACAGCCCCGACACGAAGGCGAGAGGCGACGACCGGAGCACGGCCCCACGAGCGATTCCGGACCACCATCGAGACAGTCGACGACGCATGACCGACACCAGGGACACCCTCGAACGCACCGCGTCACGGCTCGAATCGGCGCTCAGCTATCCGTTCACCACGAACCGGCGAGTGGCGCTGGCGTCGGTCGTCGCGGTGGTCACGTACGTCGTGCTCGTCCTGAGCACGTTCCCGGCGATGAGCGCACAGATGCTCGCGGCGGGGCCACAGTGGATAGACGACGCCGTGGTGCTCCTGACGGCGAACACCTACGCCACCGTCGGCGCGACCGGACTCTCCCTCGTCGTCGTCTACGCGTTCCTGACCGGCGTGGCCGTGACGAACGCGGTCACGCTGGTCCGCGTCGGAGGCGCCGACGGCGCGACCAGCCTCGGCGGCCTCCTGCCCGGCCTCGTCGCCTCCGGATGTGCCGGTTGCGGGGCCGGCGTCCTCGGCCTGCTCGGGTTCGCGGGCGCACTCGCGGCGCTTCCCTTCCACGGCAACCTCGTCCGGGCCGGCGGCGTTCTCCTCCTCCTCTACTTCCTCGGGAGGGCAGGCGACCCCCGAGCGTGCGGCGTCGACGCCTGAGTCACGGAGCGGAGGTCGCTTCCCCCGCGCTCTCCGGGTCGCCGGCCGACCCGCGTCACTCGCCGCGGGCCGCCTCGAACGCGGCGAGCGCCTGCTCTCTCCGCGCTGCGTGGTCGACGATCGGCGCGGGGTAGTCGGGAGCGACGCGCTCGCGCTCGGCCGGCGAGCGGTCGGGCCACGAGTGTATCTCCGTCGGGTCGGCGTTCCGCAGTTCGGGGACGTACTCGCGGACGTACTCGGCGTCCGGGTCGTAGCGCTCGCCCTGCGTCGTCGGGTTGAAGATGCGGAAGTAGGGCTGGGCGTCGGTGCCGGTCGAGGCGGCCCACTGCCACCCGCCGCTGTCGTTCGCGGGGTCGTGGTCGGTCAGGTGCCGGCGGAAGTGGGCGTAGCCCTCGCGCCAGTCGACGAGCAGGTCCTTCGTGAGAAACGAGGCGACGATCATCCGCACGCGGTTGTGGAGGAACGCCTCCGCGCGCAGCTGCCGCATGCCGGCGTCGACGATGGGATACCCCGTCTCGCCGTCCTTCCACGCCCGCAACTCCGCGGGGTCGTTTCGCCACTCGATGTCGTTCTCGTACTCGCGGTAGTTCTCGCGCACGACGGACGGGTTCGCACGGAGCACCTGCGCGTAGAACTCCCGCCACGCGAGCTGCGACTGGAACTCCTCGACCGACGCCGCCTCCGCCTCGCCGGTGGCCTCGGCGGCCGCTCGCTCCGTGGCCGCCCAGACGTCGCGGACGCCGACGGTTCCCCACCGGAGGTCGGCCGACAGCCGCGAGGTCCCCTCGCGGGCCGGGTAGTCGCGGTCGTCCGCGTACCGGAAGACGGGCTCGTCGCAGAACGCCTCCAGTCGGTCCCGGGCGGGCCCCTCGCCCGCGGCCTGCACGTCGGCGGCCGGGTCCTCGAAGCCGAGGGCCGCCGCCGGTGGGAGCGGGTCGCCGACCACGTCCGCGAGCGAGTCGCCGCCGGGCTCCGGACGGGGGTCGTCTTTCGGACGCGTCTGCCACTTCTTCCAGTAGTAGCTGTAGACGGCGTAGGGGTCGCCGGCGTTCGTGGTGATGGAGCCCGGCTCGTGGAGGACGGCGTCGTGGAACGACTCGCGGTCGACGCCGGCGTCGTCGAGGGCCGACGCGACGTCCCGGTCGCGCCGCCGTGCGAGTCCGGAGTAGTCCCGGTTCCAGACGACCGACTCGGCGTCGTACTCGTCCGCGAGTGCCGGAATCGCCGCACTCGGGTCGTCCCGGACGACGACGAGGTCGCTCCCCCTCGCTCTGTATCGCGCTCTGAGCGCCGCGAGCGCGTCGAGCATGAACCGGACGCGGGGCGGGCTGGCGTACGCGAGCAGGTCGTCGTCGAACACGAACGCGGGGACGACGACGCCGTCTGCGGCGGCCGCGGCGAGCGCGGTGTTGTCCGTCGTCCTGAGGTCGCTCCGGTGCCAGTGGAGGTGGCGAGTCACAGGTCTCCGAGGGGCGCGACCGGGGAAAACCTGTGGGTGACCGCGGGGCCGCAGACTGCCGCGACGGCCGCGACGGGGGACGAGTCGCCCAGTAAGCGCTGCATACCTATTCCGCTCGGTGCACAACTGTGTGGCGTGACCCTCCCGCGGGAGGGCGTGATTCCACATGTCCACGTCAGGTTTCGTCGAGACCCTTCGCCGGCCCGAGTACACCGGGGAGAACCGGTGTATCCCCTGTACCGTCACGAACCTCGCCATCGCTCTCGTCGCGTCGGCGGTCGTCTCCCTCCTGTGGCTTCCGCTCGGCGTCGTCGTCTTCGCGGCGTCGCTGGCGAGCATCTACCTCCGGGGCTACCTCGTCCCGGGGACGCCGGACCTGACCAGGCGCTACTTCCCCGACTGGCTGCTCTCGGCCTTCGACAAGGACCCGCGGATGGACGCGGCGGGAGTCGACGTCGCCGGGGACGGGGCCGACGCGGAGACGCTGGACGCGGAGGCCGTCCTCAGAACGGCCGGTGCCATCGTCGACGACGAGCGCGGCGAGGACGTCGTCCTCGCCCCCGACTTCGAGCGCGCGTGGTTCGACCGGATGGACCGCGTCGACCACTCCCGGACCGACGTCGACGAACTGGCGGACCTCCTCTCGGTGGAGGCCGACCGGCTCTCGCTGGACCGCCACGACGACGCGGTCGTCGCCTACCTCGACGGCCGCTGGATCGGCCAGTGGGAGTCGCGGGCGGCGTTCGTCGCCGACCTCGCCGGGGACCGCGAACTCGAGTCCCGCGTCCCGTCGTGGAACGACCTCCCGCTCGCCCACCGGAGCGAGGTCCTCGGCGGCCTGCGCCTCTGTCTGGACCGGTGTCCCGCCTGCGGCGGCAGCGTCGTCGTCCATCAGGACGTCGTCGAGTCCTGCTGCCGGAGCAAGGACGTCGTCGCCGCCACCTGCGAGCAGTGCGACGCCCGCCTGTTCGAGGCCGACTACGACGCCGAGCTGTTCGAGCAACCCGCGGCCTGACGCCGGCATTTTCCACCGGGGCGACCCGTCCAGCGTCTACCGAACTTCCAGCGTCCACAGCGTTTTCAGAGCAGTCCGCACTTCCGGGGTCACCCGCGGCAACCGGGCCGGACGGGATTCTCCCACTCGCTCTCTCAGTCGCCTCCAGAGTAGACCCGCTCTCTCAGTCGCCTCCAGAGTAAACCCGCTCTCTCAGTCGCCTCCAGAGTAGACCCGCTCTCTCGGCCTCCAGAGTAGACT
>JBDGSQ010000119.1:0-6668 GCA_042217455.1 Haloferacaceae archaeon
CCGATCTCCGGGTTATGAGCCCGGCGGAATCTCCTGGCTATCCCATCCCGCTACGTTGTTCAACTCGGTCGCTACAGTTAAGGATTGTTATTCGCACGCCGTGTGGTAATTTCCGACGGTGCGGCGCGGGCCGGAGCGAGGGTGGTTCGCGCCCCCTCCACCGTCGGAATGTGCCCCGTGCTCACCACACCGCCGGGGCCGTCGCGACGAACTACGCCGACGCCCCGACGCGCCACGTGAACAGGCTCTCTGCGACGTAGTTCACGACCGTCCCGGCTCCGATACCGACCCCGTTGGACACGACGAGCCAGAGGCTCTGCCCGCCGACGGGGAGGCGGTAGTCGAGTCCCGAGACGAAGACGAAGACGGCCGTGGCGACGAGGACGCCGCCCGCCCGGACGAGATTCGACTTCAGGAAGCGCCGGAGGACCGCCCGGCGGCCGTCCTGGCCCTCCTCTGCGAAGGTCCAGCGCTCGTTGATGACGAACATCAGGACGATGGCGAGTTCGGCCCCGACGAGCTTCGCCGACCCGCGGTAGAGGCCGGCGTGGGTGGTCAGCAGGATCACCGTCGACGTGTCCAGCACCGCGCCGGCGGCACCCACCGACACGAACTGGCCGAACCGGATGCCGGAGACGAGTTCGTCGAGGCGAGAGAGGCGATTACTCATCTGTCACCTCCGCGACGGCGAGGCGTTCGACGAGCGACGGCTCACCACCGCGGCGGGCGTCGAACAGCGAGTGCAGTCGGTCCTTGCGGAGCACCTTCGCCCGGTGGCGAGAGACGAGCAACCCGCGGGCGAGTCGGAGCGACGTCTGTACCGGCGACACCGTCGATCCGGGCTGGTCCTCCCAGACGACCGGGATCTCGACGATGCGCTGGTCGAGCGCGCCGGCGACGGCGACGAGTTCGATGTCCCACGCGAAGCCGGGTTCGTAGAGGTGTCGCCGCACCTCCCGCCACGCCGACGCCGTGAGCGCTTTGGCACCGCACTGGTAGTCGTAGAGACCGACGTCGAGCAGGTGGCGAGCGAGCCACGCGAATCCGTCGCCGAGACGGCGCCGGGCGTACGTCTGGTGGGAGGCCACCGTCGCGTCCGGATGTCGGCGGGATCCGACCGACAGGTCCGCCTCGCCGTCGACGACGGGCGCGACCACGTCTGCTACGGACGACGCCGGCGTGCTGCCGTCCGCGTCTGCGAACGCGAGCACGTCGGTGTCGAGGTGCTCGAAGCCCGCGGTGATGGCCGCGCCTTTCCCGCGCCGGGACGGCACGGCGTTCAGTTCGACTCGCTCGGGGAGGTCCGTGAGGCGGTCGAGCGTGTCGCTGCGGGGTGCGTCGAGTTCGATGCGGACGACGTCGGGGTCGCAGACCGAGAGGAGGTCCCGCACGTACGCCAGGAGGCGCTCCGTATCCGGCCGATAGGCCGGCACGATCACACCGACGGAGCAGACCATGGGGTCGCTACTGACCGAATCACAAAAAAGAGTCCGAATCCGGGCAGGCGGTCCGGGGTTCGTCGGACCCCTTCCAAAAAGCGTTTACCCGGCGGCGTACCTCCCCCGGGTAGATGGAGTTCGGTCTCGTCGTCAGATGGCTCGTCGCGTACGCGCTCCTCGGGGCGGCCGGACTCCCCGTCGCCGCGCGACTGTTCCCCCGACTCGACGGCCGCGGGGCCGGCTTCGCGCTCCCCGTCGCCCTCGTCGTCCTCACGACCGCCGCCTACTGGGTCGGCCACGTCGCGTTCGGACCCGTGGCCCTCGTCGCGGGGGTGCTCGCGCTGCTCGCCGTCGCCGCCGTCGCCGGACTCGACCGGGACGCACTCCGGCGCGGGGAGGTCCGGGTCGCCCCCGACCTCGACGTCGACCGCCAGGCCGTCAGCGAGGTAGCCGTCGTCTTCGTGGCCGCGTTCTTCCTCCTCGTCGCCGTCCGCAACGCCGACCCCGCCGTCCACGCCGGCGGCGGCGAGAAGTTCCTCGACTTCGGGCTGCTGAAGTCCCTCGACCGGGCGGGGACGCTCCCGCCGGAGGACATGTGGTTCGCGAACGAACCGGTCCGGTACTACTACGGGGGTCACCTGATGGCGTCGCTCCTCGGCGACCTCACGCTGACCGCGACGAAGTACACCTACAACCTCGCGCTCGCCGGGCTCTACGCGACGCTCGTGGCCGCCGCCTACGAGCTCGGGGGTGCGCTCGCGGCCGAACGCGGCGCGCCCCGGCGCCTCGGCGGGGGACTCGCGGCCTTCCTCGTCGGCGTCGCCAGCAACCTCGCGCCGCCCGTCCGGTTCGCCGTCTCGCTCCTGCCGCCGTCCCGGCGCGAGCAGGCGGCCAGACTCCTCGCACGGACCGCCCACGACTACGACGTCGGGATGATTCTCCGCGGGCCCGCGTCGTTCTCCTACTGGGACGCGAGCCGAATCATCCCCGGGACCATCAACGAGTTCCCCCTGTTCGCGTGGCTGAACGGCGACCTGCACGCGCACATGATGGGGACGCCGTTCGTCCTGCTGGCGGCCGCGCTCGCGTTCAGTTACTACCGCACCCCCGAAGCGGAGGTGACGCGCCGCCGGGTCCTCGTGTTCGTCGCCGTCCCGGTGCTGGCCGGCCTGCAGGCCGTCGTCGACACGTGGAGCTTTCCGACCGTCTTCGGCCTGCTGTGGCTCTCGCTCGTCTTCGCCCCCGCGTCGCCGCTCTCGCTTCTCCCCGTCGGCGACGCGGTCCGGCGGCGGGCGACGGCGCTGGCTCCCGAGTCGCGTCTCGCAGACGAGTTCGGCCGCGTCGCGGCCGCGCTCGCGACCGTTTCACTCGCCGGCGCGCTCGGATTCCTCCTCGCCTCGCCGTTCCTCCTGTCGAGCGCCAGCGGGCGCACGGTCGCCCTCCTCGCTGCTTCCGACCGCTCCGGCCTCTGGGCGCTCTTGCTCGTCCACGGGGCGTTCGTTCTCCCGATGGCGGCGTACCTCGTCCGGAGGCTCCGGTTCGACGGGGTCCTCGCGCCGCTCGCCGGGTTCGCGGCGGTGGTGTTCGTCGCGCTCCGAATCGACCTGCAGGCGGCCATCGTTGTCGTGCCGCTGCTGGTGCTCGGGTGGGTCACGCTCCGGATGGGCCGCGACGTCGGCTTCGAGACGGTGCTGGTCGTGGCCGGGGCCGGACTGGTCGCGCTGGTCGAACTCGTCTACGTCAAAGAGCAGGCCGGTCCCGGGCGGATGAACACGGTGTTCAAGACGTACATGCAGGTGTGGGTGCTCTGGGGGACGACCACCGGTGCCGTCCTCGCGGCGGCGCTCGCGGGCCGCCTGTCGTCGGCTGCGGAGGCCTCGGCGGCGTCGTTCTCGCCGTTCGCGTCGTCGGGGCGCTCGTGGCTCCCGACTTCCGTCACGCGACCGCTCGGCCGTGTTCTCGTCGGCGCGCTGGTCCTCTCGACGGCCATCTACGGCGGGGCCGCCCTCGGGGTCCACTTCGGGACGTCCGACTGGAACACGCTCGACGCGACCCAGTTCACTCACCGGTACCACCCCGGCGAGGCGGACGCCATCGACTACCTCGACGCCCGCGAGGGCGCGCCGACGATGGCCTCCGCGCCGGCGACGTGGCGCTACCCGCTCGACGCCTCGAAACAGCCGGCCGGCCCCGGGCTGTACCGGTGGCAGGCGAGTCCGGCGGCCAGTCTCACGGGCGTGCCGACGCTCGCCGGCTGGCACCACGAGGTCGGCTACCGCGGGCCGGAGGCGTACTTCGCACGGGTGCGGGACACGGACCTGCTGTACACCGGCACGCCGGTCGAACGGGCGAACGTGATGCGGGCGTACGACGTGGAGTACGTCTGGGTCGGCCCCGCAGAGCGGACGCGGTACGGCTCCGTCTCCTTCGAGAACGTGTCGGGCGTCACGCCCGTCTTCGAGGACGAGAAAGCCACCGTCTACCGCGTGAACCGGTCGGAACTCCCGGCCGGGTGACGCCGTCGCTGAAGCGGAGTGGGTCGTCGCCGGGGCGGGATGAGTCGTCATCGGCGGAGTGGGTCGTCGCCGGGGCGGAGTGAGGGTCAGTGGTGAAGGAGACAGTCACCGGAGAGGCGAGCCGTCACCGGCGAGGCGAGTCGCTCTCGGTGTCGCGCGTCGTCGCCGGGGTGGTCGCTCCCGGGTTCTACGTCGCCTTCGGAGAAACGTCGGCGTCTCAGGAGCGGTCCGGTCGGGATTTGATTATCTCGAGCGTCTCGGCGTCGACGGCGTCGACGTCGAGCCAGTGGGGGACGTACTCGCGCCGGTCGAAGGTCCCGCGCTCGTCCTCGGTGCCGATGGTACACCACAGCTGCGGCTCGTCCGGGCCGTGGTAGTCCCCCTGACGGTCCATGCCGAAGACGACCTGCTCTTTGCCGTCGTACTCGATGACCGCCCCCCGCCGGATGTCGGGGTCGCCCCTGACGATGAGCTTCTGCATGGGGGGTCGTTTGCACAGTCCGGGCTTAATCGCTTCGATGACTGTACGGGCGCGGGCTCCCGGGCGGTTCCGCGCCCCTGTGCGGGGTGCGTGAACCAGTCACACCCCGACGACGAGAACCAAACCGGTTTTAATGTCCGACGCCGAACCACCCGTAAGGTCGATATCTATGCAGATGCCTCGCCGATTCAACACGTATTGCCCGCACTGTAACGAACACCACGAACACGAGGTCGAGAAGGTCCGGAGCGGTCGCGCCACGGGGATGAAGTGGAACGCCCGACAGGAGAAGCGCCGCACCCAGACCATCGGGAACGCCGGCAAGTTCTCGAAGGTGCCCGGCGGCGACAAGCCCACGAAGAAGACGCACCTGAAGTACCGCTGCAGCGAGTGCGGCAAGGCACACATGCGCAAAGGGTGGCGCGCCGGCCGCCTCGAGTTCCAGGAGTGAGCGAGATGGCAGGGAACTTCTACCGCGTCGCGTGTCCGGACTGCGGGAACGAACAGACCGTCTTCGGGAAGGCGGCGACGGTCGTCAACTGCGCCGTCTGCGGGAGCACGCTCGCCCGGCCGACCGGCGGGAAGGCCGAGTTCGAGGGCGAAGTCACCGAAACCGTGGAATCACGATGAAGTTCAGTGGCTGGCCCGAGAAGGGCGAACTCGTCGTCGGCAAGGTAGACGAGATCGCCGACTTCGGTGTGTTCGTCGACCTCGAGGAGTACGACGACAAGCGCGGGCTGGTCCACATCAGCGAAGTCGCGTCCGGCTGGATCAAGAACGTCCGCGACCACGTCCGCGAGGGGCAGACGGTCGTCGCGAAGGTGCTCGGCGTCGACGAGTCCTCCCAGCAGATAGACCTCTCGCTGAAGGACGTCAACGAGCACCAGCGCAAAGAGAAGATACAGGAGTGGAAGAACGAGCAGAAGGCCGACAAGTGGATGACGCTCGCGTTCGGCGATGACCTCGACGACGACGCGTACGCCGGGGTGGCGAACGCCCTCCTCGCCGAGTTCGGCACCATGTACGAGGGCTTCGAGCAGGCCGCGATTCACGGCACCGAGGCCCTCTCGGACACGGACCTGAACGAGGACGAGGTCGATGCCATCGTCACCACCGCCCGCGAGAACGTCTCGGTCCCCTACGTCAACGTCACCGGCTACGTCGACCTCGAGTGCCCGACCGGCGACGGCGTCGACACCATCCGGGAGGCGCTGAAGGCCGCCGAGGGCAACGGCGAACTGAGCGAGGAGGTCGAACTCTCCGTCTCGTACGTCGGCTCTCCGGAGTACCGGATCAAGGTGAAGGCCCCCGACTACAAGACTGCGGAGTCCGCTCTCGAAGCGAGCGCCGACCGGGCGAGCGAGGTCGTCCGGGCGGCCGGCGGCACCGCGGAGTACCACCGCGAGCGGCGCGAAGACGAGGAGTGACGCGGTCGCCCCGGCGATGAAGTCCGACATTCTGGTCTGTTCGGCGTGGGAGCGCGAACACGACCGCCCGGTCTACACGCTCTCCGATTCCTGTCCGGTGTGCGGCGCGGAGGCGGTCAACAGCGCACCGGCCCCGTTCAACCCCGAGGACCCCTACGGCGAGTACCGACGGTCTCTTAAACGGCGCGGACGCCACTGACGGGTATGGACGAAATCGAGATAGACGACGTGGCTGACCCGGACCTCCGGGACCCGATTCTGATAGAGGGGCTCCCGGGCGTCGGACACGTGGGGAAACTGGCGGCAGAGCACCTGCTCGAGGAGTTCGAAAGCGAACTCGTCAGGCGCATCTACGCGGACTTCTTCCCCCCGCAGGTGACGCTCGACGAGGAGAGCGTCGCGGAGCTCACGCACGTGGAGATTCACGCCGTCGACGCGGACGGGCAGGACCTCCTCGTCCTCACCGGCGACCACCAGGCGCAGGACACGCCGGGCCACTACCACCTCACCGACGCCATCCTCGGCGTCGCCGACGAGTTCGAGGTCGAGCGCGTGTTCGCACTCGGGGGCGTCCCGACCGGCGAACTGGTCGAGGAGTACACCGTCCTCGGCGCCGTGGCCGACGCCGGCCAGCGCGAGGCGCTCGAGGACGCCGGCGTCGAGTTCCGCGAGGACGAACCGGCCGGCGGCATCGTCGGCGTCAGCGGCCTCCTGCTGGGACTCGGCGCTCGCCGCGGTCTCGAGGTCGCGTGCCTGATGGGCGAGACGAGCGGCTACCTCGTCGACCCCAAGAGCGCCCGCGCGG
>JBDGSQ010000134.1:0-6640 GCA_042217455.1 Haloferacaceae archaeon
AGATGCGCACGAGGCCGAGCGCCTCCCAGATGTCGTCTTTCAGCGCGTCGAGCCCCCGCTCCTTCTCGGCGCTGATGAACGTGACCTCGTCGGGGTCGAGGCCGATCTCCCGCAGGTTCTCTCGGACCGTCGGGAGATACGACTCGTCGAGGAGATCCGCCTTGTTGACGGTGACGATAGAGGGCAGGTAGACGCGGTTGTCCATGATGCCGTCGATGAGTTCGTCGATGGTGATGTCGCCGCGGACGGTGACGTCCGCGTTGACGTAGCCGTGCTCGCGGAGGACGCTCTTTATCGTCTGCTCGTCGAGGGCGACGTCGTCGCTCTTGGTGACTCTGAGCCCCCCTTTCCCCGTCTTCGAGATGGAGAGGTTCGGCGGCGTGGTGTCGAGGCGAATCTTGTTTGCGTAGAGCTCCTCGTAGAGTCGGTCGTACTGGTCGATCTCGAACACCGAGAGCATGAACACCACGAGGTCGGCGGTGCGGACCACGGAGAGGACCTCCCTGCCGCCGCCGCGCCCGCCAGCGGCGCCCTCGATGAGCCCCGGAACGTCGAGGATCTGGACGTTCGCGCCCCGGTACTGGAGCATGCCGGGGTTGACGTCGAGGGTCGTGAACTCGTAGGAACCCGTCTCGCTCTCTGCGTTCGTGAGGGCGTTGATGAGCGTCGACTTGCCGACGCTCGGGAACCCCACGAGGGCGACGGTGGCGTCGCCGGTCTTCTCGACTGCGTACCCCTGCCCGCCGCCCGCGGAGGACTGGTTCTCCAGCTTCTCTTTTTTCTCCGCGAGCTTCGCCTTCAGGCGACCGATGTGCTCCTCGGTGGCCTTGTTGTAGGGCGTGTTGGCGATCTCCTCGCGGAGTTCCTCGATCTCTTCCTCCAGTCCCATTGTGGGCTAGTCGGCCGCTGGCGTCGAAAAATCCTTTCCTTCCGGGTTGCGCGCTCGTTCTCGGAAGTTCGACACGATTATACGGCGGCCGTTCGGACCTTTCAGCGGAGTATGCCGGACCCAGCGAAGCTACGGGACAGCACGCAGGTCGTCGTCCCGACCACGACCGCCGAGTCGCTCCGCGACGAACTCGAGGCCCGGTTCACCGTCACGTTCGTCGTCTCGGGCGACTGCTGTCGCATCGTGGGGAGTCCGGTCGAGATAAAGGCCGTCTCGAACTTCCTCGCCCGGCAGGGCGTTTCCCTCCCCTGAGTACCCGCGGGACGGCCTCCGGCGACGACGCCGCTCCGCCCCCGACTGCCGGCATCCGACACCCTTCTTACCGTCGAGTGAATACGGGACCCATGGAAGAGAATCCGGGTCTGAGCGAGCAGTACCGGATGGCGAGCCCGTGGCCCCTGTTCGTGGCGCTCGGCATCCCGATTTCGGAGCTAGGCGTCCTCTTCGGCGTCTTTCCGGTGACCGTCGCCGGCCTCCTCCTGTTCGGCGGGAGCGTCTCCGGCATGCTACGGGAGTCGGGCTACACGGAGACGCCGTGGCGGGCGCTCGACGTCATCGCCGGTATCCTGCTGGTCGTCGGCGCGGCGTTCACCTTCACGAGCATCGACCTCGTCACGCGCGGGCAGGCCATCATGGTGGCCGCGGCGGTGCTTCTCGCCGGCGGCCTCGTCGGCGAGTTCGTCCTGCAGGGACGGGACCCCTACGAGGTCTGAGCGCCACGGGCCGGACGCCACCGGGTCCGCTCGAAAACCAACAACCTATTTGGTGGTGCCTCGTAATGCTCGCCCATGCCATCCACGAGGATATTCGACCGCGATACGCTCCTCGACCTGATAGTCAACGCCGTCCCGCTGTTCATCATGCTGTTTTTCATCGTCGGGTTCGTGGTGTACGCGCCCTTCGGCTTCGACCCGCTGGCGAACGTGATGCAGTTCGTGCTCGTCGCGTGGATATTCCTGGCCCTGCTGCTGCTGACCTACCTGTCGGCGAAGGTCATCGCGACCGACGAGAAGGAGTCGACGGTCTACCTCCCGGGACAGGCGACCGTCAGCGGCGCCGAACCCCTCGAGGAATCGGACGAGGAGTAGTGCAGAGCGGGACAATATCGGCCGACTCCGACCCGAATCTTTCTTAACCTTTCACTCCTGATGCCCTCCCATGGCAGACGGGCAGTTAGCATTGACGGTACTCATGGGGGTGTTCCTCCTCGCCGTCGCCGCGTGGCTCGCGCGGGTGGAGAACTGGCGCACGTACACTCCGCTCGGCAGCGTCGCGGGGGCAGTTGCAGGACAGGAGACCGGACACGCTCACGAGGAGAAGCCGTCTGGGCTGATTCGGTGGCTCACGACGGTCGACCACAAGGACATCGGACTGCTGTACGGGCTGTACGCGGTGACGGCCTTCAGCATCGGTGGCATCATGGTTGTCCTGATGCGCATCGAGCTGTTCGACCCGAAGATGACCCTGTTGTCGAATCAGTTCTACAACTCGCTGATGACGAGTCACGGCATCACGATGCTGTTCCTGTTCGGGACGCCCATCCTCGCGGCGTTCGCGAACTACTTCATCCCGATTCTCATCGGCGCAGACGACATGGCCTTCCCGCGCATCAACGCCATCGCGTTCTGGCTCCTCCCTCCGGGGGCGCTCCTCATCTGGGCGGGCTTCTTCCCGATTCCCAACCTCGTCCCCGCCCAGACGGCGTGGACGATGTACACGCCGATATCGGCCGGCGTCGGGGCGGGTAGCCAGTCGAACGCCGGCGTGGACCTGATGCTCCTCGGTCTCCACCTGACCGGGGTCAGCGCGACGATGGGTGCGGTCAACTTCATCGTCACCATCTTCACGGAACGCGACGAGAAGGTGACCTGGGCGAACCTCGACATCTTCTCGTGGACGATGCTCACGCAGTCGGGCATCATCCTGTTCGCGTTCCCCCTGCTCGGGAGCGCGATCATCATGCTGCTGCTCGACCGCAACCTCGGGACCTCCTTTTTCATCAACGGAGGCAACCCCATCCTCTGGCAGCACCTGTTCTGGTTCTTCGGCCACCCCGAGGTGTACATCCTCGTACTGCCGCCGATGGGAATCGTCAGCTACGTCCTCCCGCGGTTCTCCGGACGGCGGCTGTTCGGGTTCAAGTTCGTCGTCTACTCGACGCTCGCGATCGGCGTGCTGAGCTTCGGCGTGTGGGCCCACCACATGTTCGCCACCGGCATCGACCCGCGCCTCCGGGCGTCGTTCATGGCGGTGTCGCTCGCCATCGCCATCCCGAGCGCGGTCAAGACGTTCAACTGGATAACGACGATGTGGAACGGGAAGCTCCGGCTCACCACGCCGATGCTGTTCTCCATCGGCTTCGTGGCGAACTTCATCATCGGCGGCGTCACCGGCGTCTTCCTCGCCTCGATTCCCGTCGACCTCGTGCTCCACGACACCTACTACGTCGTCGGGCACTTCCACTACGTCATCATGGGCGCCATCGCGTTCGCGGTGTTCTCGGCCATCTACTACTGGTATCCCATCTACACCGGGAAGATGTACCAGCGCAGCCTCGCGAAGGCGCACTTCTGGCTGACGATGCTCGGGACGAACGTCACGTTCTTCTCGATGATTCTGCTCGGGTACGGCGGTATGCCCCGGCGCTACGCGACCTACCTCCCGCAGTACACGACGCTCCACCAGGCCGCGACGGTCGGCGCGCTCATCCTGCTCGCGGGCCAGATCATCTGGGTCTGGAACTTCTTCATCTCGTGGCTCGAGGGCCCGAAGGTCGAGGACGGCGACCCGTGGAACCTCGACGAGTACGGCATGAAGACCGCGGAGTGGGAGTGGTTCGAGCGCAAACTCGAGACGGCGGTTGCAGACGGCGGCGAAGACGTCGCCGCGGACGGCGGCGAGGACGCCGTCACCGACGGCGGTTCGGTGACCGACGCCGACGACTGACGAGACGGTCCCTTCTCGCTCTCGTTCGTTCACGCCACCGAGCGACGCGTCCCGCCCGCGTCGGTGAGCATCCGCTCCTCGGTGGCGGGCCTCGCCAGTCACACGGCGTTCGACTGCGAGTCGGATGCGGCGAGAGAAGCGTGCAGCGCGGTCAGCACGTGGTCCGATCGGCGACCCCCCACGCTCCGCTCTGGAGTCGCGTGCCGGGCGTGGTGCGGTCGCGTGCCGGGCGTGGTGCGGTCGCTCGTCCGCCCGACTCGCGTCGAGCGGACGACCCCGCGTCGAGCGGACGGCCTCACATCGCGAGGACGATGCCGGTCACGAACATGAGGACCGCGATGGTCATCAGCACGACGCCGAGGAGGTCCCTGTCGGACATACGTTGGTGTCGGGTGCGGAACGCCAAATGCGCATCGGTGTGGGGAACGAAACTGGCTAACGGGTGGGACGCAGACTCCGAGACGTGACGGGCCCCTCATCCGACCGCGCCGGCCGTTCGGAGGGCGACGACCGGTACAGCGGCTCCCGCTCCGTGCTGGTTCTCTACGCCGTCCTCGTCGCCGTCACGGCCGTCGCCGGATACCTGATCGGGACGTTCGTCGACGGCCTCGAACCGCCGAAGTTCCTGTTTCTCGTTCCGTTCCCGGCGACGCCGCTCGGGTTCGCGGCGTACGGTGCGCTCACCGTGGCACTCGTCCTCGGGATTCCCCTCGCGCTCGTCGTCTACGTCTCTCGCAACGTCGACGACCCGGACGCGTGAGGCGGTCGAACCGTGCGTGCCGCGACCGGACTGTCTCCCACGAGCGCGTGCGGCGACCGGTCGCCTGTCTGCGTCGCCGCTCAGAGCGCGTCGGGGAGCTCGACGAGCGACGTGACCTCGCGGTCCGGTCGCGCGCCGATCTCCTCGAAGGGGTCGCGCCGGCGGTTGACCCACGCCGTCCCCATGCCCGCGGCTCCCGCGCCGGCGACGTCCCACGAGTTCCCGGAGACGAGCGCGCAGTCGCCGAGGTCACAGTCGAGACGCGACGCGGCGTTCTCGTACACCGCCGGCGAGGGTTTGAACGTCCCCACCTCGTCTGCGCTCACGACGTCGTCGAGGTGGGAGGCGAGCCCCGCGTTCTCCGCGAGCCGGTCGAGCATCTCCGGGTTCCCGTTCGAGAGGACCGCGACGGTGTAGCCCTCGTCGCGGAGCCGGGAGAGCGTCTCGACGGCGCCGGGGAACGGGTCGAGGTGCTCGTACGCGCCGAGGATTCGCGCTCTGGTCTCGTCGTCGGGGTCCAGACCGTACTGGGCGAGCGCGTAGTCGAGGGCGCGACGGGTCACCGTCCAGAACGGCTCGTAGTCGCCCATGACCGAGAGCTGAAACGAGTACGCGAGCTGTGTGCGCCGCCACGTCTCGTCTATCACGTCCGTGAGCACGCCGGGCGCGTCGAGCGCCTCGCCGAGACGCGCCGTGACGCTGCTGGTGTCACAGAGCGTACCGTACATGTCGAAGCAGAGTGCCTCGGGCATACCGCCCGGTAGGCGACCGAGGGTGATAGTGGTACGCCCACGCCGCCGTCCAGTCGCCCGGACCGCACTGTCGCCGCCGTGACGAATCGTCCCGCTCGATGGGCGCTCCGGAGCCGCAGACGGCGGCACCGTGGACCGGTTACGGAGGGTCCGGAGAAATCGCGTCAGCCACGAACGTTTTGTGAACGCGTCGCATACCACGGTACATGGAGATACGCGACGCCACTCCAGACGACATCGACGGCATCCGGGAGGCGGCCCACGAATCACTCACTGCGTCCTACGGTCACGTCCTCGACGAACAGGTCCTCGACGCGGCCATCGACAACTGGTACGACGAGGCGGACCTCCGCGAGGATCTGACGGCCGGCGACGCCGTCTTCCTCGTCGCAGAGGAGGGAGGCGACGTCGCGGGCTTCGTCCAGAGCTACGTCCTCGAGAACCGGGAGACGGTCGGCGAGATCGACTGGCTCCACGTGCGACCGGACTACCGCGGCCGGGGCATCGGGACGAGCCTCCTGCGGCGGATCGAAGCGCTCCTCCTCGACCACGGCGTCGACCGCATCGAGGGTCGCGTGCTCGTCGCCAACGAGGCCGGTGCCAGCTTCTACGAGGAGCACGGCTTCAGCAAGGCCGGCGACCGCCACGTCACCATCGGCGAGAAAGAGTGCGACGAGCGCGTCTTCATCAAGTTCCCCGAAGGCTCCGAGGAGGGACAGGTGCTCACGGAGAGCCGGCCCGGACCGGAGGGGAGCGTTCTCTACGTCGCCTACGACGAGAGCTCCCGCGCCTCGCAGGCCCCGTTCTACGCCGTCTACACGGACCGCGAACGGAGCGAGCTCTGGGGCTGGTTCTGTGGCAACTGCGGGAGCTTCAACACCGCGATGGACACGATGGACCGCATCGAGTGCAACGAGTGCGGCAACCGGCGGAAGGCGGCCCGGTGGGACGCCGCCTACCTGTAGTCGACCGTCACGGGGGCGGCAGCGTCTGTCGACGCCCGCGCTACTCGGACTGGACCTTCCGCTGGATGTCCTCGACGACGTCCGGGTTGCGGAGCGTGCTGGTGTCGCCGAGTTCCTCGTCGTTGGCGATGTCCTCGAGGAGGCGACGCATGATTTTCCCGGAGCGGGTCTTCGGCAGTTCGGGCGTGAAGACGACGCGCTCGGGGCGGGCGATGGGACCGATGGCGTCCTCGACGCCCGCGACGATGCGGTCGTGGAGCTCCTCGTT
>JBDGSQ010000138.1:0-6540 GCA_042217455.1 Haloferacaceae archaeon
CGGCGCGATGACCATCGACCCCACGACGACGGCGGGCGAGTCGAGCAGGAGGCCGGCGGTGGCGACGACGGCGCTCACGAGGGTCAAGACGAGGTAGGTGTGTAGTTTCGGGACGATGTCGCCCACGGTGGCGACCAGTTCCTCCCTGGCGATTCGTTCTGGCTCCTCGGCCTCGTCCTCGTACCGCTCGGTCAGCTGGTCGAATCGACGCGAGACCACCGTCTCGGCGTCGATGATGACGGTGTAGGCCTCCTCGCCGATGCCGGCCTCGCGCAACCGGTCGAGGACCGGTTCGACCGCGACGGTCGGGAGCGGGAAGGTGACGACGGCGGTGAACTCGCGGCCGCTCGTCTCGTCCGAGACGACGTAGTCGATTCCCTCGTCGTCGAGCGTCGAGAGGACCGCCTGCCGCTTGCCGGCCGGAATCGAGACCTGAACGAGTCGCACGCCCGACTCGTCGGGGGGCAGTGAAATATAGGCCGGGGGTGATTCCAGTCACCGGGTCGACGGTGCAGGACCGGCGCGTCGGCACTCACTCGGGCCGGAGCCGGACCAGTATGGGAATCTCCGCGACTCGCTCCCCCGTGAGTTCGTCCCACGCGATGCCGGCGGGTCGGTCCCCCGGTCGGTCGCCCGCCTCCCGCGTCCGCCTCGTACGCTCCGGCGTGACGACGAGGTCCATCGGAACGTCGTGGGCGTCGGTCGGAATCGCGTCGTCGACGACCTGCGTCTCGTGGACCGTCGTGGCGGTCACCGTCCCGTCGTCGACCGTTCCGAACTCCCGGAGGACGGCGAACTCGAGGTCGCTGTACCCCTCGCCCTTGCCGACGCGGCCGCCGTTTCGGTCGACGGCGACGCTCCCGGAGACGACGAGGTCGACGCGCTCCATCTCCCCGGGACCGACCTGCACGCCCGCCTCGGCCGCCCCGCCGACCGTCGTCGCGCCGTCGACGTCGTCTATCTCCGCGGGGTCGAGTCGGAGGAAGCAGTCCTCCTCGCGCAGTCGCGGGACGGCGACGTAGACGGTCTTCCCGTCACGGAGGGCGGCGCGCCGGACGGGGAGCTGGGGGGCGTCGGGGTTGGACTTCACCACGTCCGCGTCCCGCCACGCGTCGGTCGCCGCGAGGCGCGAGGCGGCCTCGTCTGCGCCCGCGAAGTTGGGGATTCGGTCGTGCGGCGGGTACGGAAAGCGCGCCTCGCCGCTCGCCTCCAGTGCGTCCCACATCCGCTCGCGAAGCTGCTGTTTGTCCATACGGCCCCGTCTCGTTCCCGCGGAAAGTACCCACCGCCGACCGGCTGGCAGGGGGTACGGGACGCCGAGAGCGTCGTGCCAGCGCACCGACGTCTCGCGGAACCAAGGCCTAAATAGCTCTCGCGCGTGGGTACTCGCAATGGCGACCGAGGAGAACGGAGCGCGGTACCGGCCGTGGGCGCTCGCGGCCGCGTGGGGCGTCGTCGCGTACGTCGTCCACAGCATCGGGAACCCGACGCTCTATCTGGAGTACGGCTGGTACCAGAACCTCACCCACGCGTGGTCGGCGAGCGCGCTCGCGGGGCTCGCCGTCGTCGCGGGTCTCAAACTGGGGTACCGACGCCTCACGCTCGTGTCGTTCGTCGTCACGGTGGCCACGCTCGGCGCACTCGGCTGGGAGACCGTCGAGTACTTCCACCTCATGGACGCCTTCGGCATCCCGCTTCACTTCCACAACTTCAACGACGCCGCCGTCGACATGCTCTCGAACGCCGTCGGCGTCTCGTTCACGCTGACCGTGGTCTGGCTGTCGACCGGACTCGGCACCGAACCGCCGTTCTCCGTGGACGTTCGCGGTCGGTTCAGACACTGACCGGTTCAGGTAGAGCGACCCGACGCTGACCGGTTCAGACGGAGCGATCCGGCCCTGACCGGTTCAGACAGAGCGACCCGGCGCTGACCGGTTCAGACGGAGCGATCCGGCCCTGACCGGTTCAGACAGAGCGACCCGGCGCTGACCGGTTCAGACGGAGCGATCCGGTCGGTCCGCGGTTCGAGCGCAGAAACGAGACCAGAGAGTTCGAATAACCGGTGCCTAACCGGTCGAGAGCGACGTTCACGCCCCCGTGGACGACACGAAGCTTATGGTGCAGTCGCGGGAACAGGTGATTCATGTCCCCGCACCTCCCCTCCGCACGGAGACGTCTCTGGGTCGTCGCCGCCCTCTGGGGCGCCGCGGCCTACGTCTTCCACGCCATCGGTAACGCGAACGGCCTCTACCTGCAGTACTGGTGGTTCCAGATAGTCGCACACGTCTGGTCTGCGACGGCGCTCGCCGGACTGCTCTCCGTGGCCGGCCTCACGGTCGAGTTGCGCGGCCGTCACCTCGTCGCGTTCGTGGTCGTGTCGACCACCGCGGGCGCGCTCGGCTGGGAGCTGGTCGAGTACCTCGGCGTGTTCCCGAACCTGCTCTTTCACGGACTGGGCGACTCGCTGCTCGACCTGACCGCGGACGCGGTGGGTCTCGGAGCCGTCCTCCGACTCCTCGGCCGCCGCGAGTCCGTCGGTCGAGGAAGCCGTCGGACGCCCGACCCCTCCGCGAACGCGCCCCGGGAGCCACACCGCCGGCGGCGACGGAGAGCCGGCGGCCGACGCCGCCACCGCCAGCCGGAGCGGGCGGACTGACGCCTACCTGTCGACGACCTCGACGCGCCGAACTTAAACGGGACGCCCGTCTACTCCGGGCATGTTCGAGAATCGACCGGACCGAAAGGAGGTCGTCCTCGTCGGGCGGTCGAACGTCGGGAAGTCGACGCTGATGCGGGAGCTGACCGGCCACAGCGTCAGGACCGGGAAGAAACCCGGCGTCACCCGACAGCCCAACCACTACGACTGGGCGTCCGAGGGGTTCATGTTCACCGACCTCCCGGGCTTCGGCTTCATGGAGGGCGTCTCCGAGGAGCGCCGCGAGCAGATAAAGACCGACGTCGTCAGGTACGTCGAGGAGAACGCGGCCGACGTTCTCGTCGGCGTCGTCGTCGTCGACGGCAAGAGCGCGGTGGACATCATCGACCGTCACGCCGGCGGCGGCGAGGTCCCCCACGACGTCGAGATGTTCCACTTCCTGCGGGAGCTCGAGATTCCGACCGTCGTCGCCGTGAACAAGATGGACAAGGTCGACGACGAGGACGAGCGGCTCGACGAGCTCTGCGACCGGCTCGGACTCCTCCCGCCGTGGCAGCAGTGGTCCGACACCGTCGCACCGATCGCCGCCAAGCGGGGGTCGATAGAACCGCTCCTCGAAGCTCTCCGCGAGCACTTCCACGCCCAGAAGCGCGACGACCTCCTGAAGTTCGTGACCTGAGCGGCCGGCCCGTTCCGCGTCCCCAAGGTCTTAAGCCCGTCCCGACGAGGGGGTGCGTATGCGAACCACTGACGCGTTCGAGGGGCTCCAGTGCGTGGACTGCGGCGAGACGTTCGACCCCGAGGAGGCGACCCACCGGTGTCCAGACTGCGGGGGCATCACCGACCCGACCTACGACTACGACGCCGTCGACGTCTCCCGCGAGACGTTCGAGTCGCGTCCGTTCGACTCGCTGTGGCGCTACGAGGAGCTGCTCCCGTTCCGACGGGAGGACGCCGTCACGATGGACGAGGGTGCGACGGCGCTGGTCGAGGCACCGGGGCTGGCCGAGGAGATGGGCGTCGGGCGCGTCCTCATCAAAGACGAGGGGCGCAACCCCACGGGAACGTTCAAAGACCGGGGACAGACGGGCGCCGTCACCGCCGCCTCCCTGCACGGCGCGAGCGACATCGCGCTCAACTCCGCCGGGAACGCCGGACAGGCGGCCGCGGCCTACGCGTCCCGCGCCGGGATGGACGCCCACGTCTTCCTGCCGGACCGCGCCGGCTACATCACGAAGGCGATGACCGTCGTCCACGGCGGAGACCTCCACATCGCCGAGGGCGAAATCACGGACGCCGGGGCGGCCTACGCGGAGGCGATAGCGGACCACCCCGAGTGGTACTCGACGAAGACGTTCGTCACGCCGTACCGCCACGAGGTGAAGAAGACGATGTTCTACGAGATAGCCGAACAGCTCGACTGGGAGGTGCCCGACGCGATCCTCTACCCGACCGGCGGCGGCGTCGGCCTCGTCGGGATGCACAAGGGCGCGACCGAGCTGCGGGACCTCGGACTGACCGACGGCCTGCCGGGGATGTACGCGGCGCAGTCGACGGGGTGCGCTCCGGTCGTCCGGGCGTGGGAGGAAGGAAAGGAGGTCCACGAGGCGTGGGAGGACATCGACACCGTCGCCGGCGGCATCGCCGTCCCCGACCCCGGCGCGAGTCCGCTCGTCCTCGACGCGATCGAGGAGAGCGGCGGGGGGGCCGTCGCCACCTCGGACGAGGAGATGCTCGACGCCGCAATCGAGGTGGCCCGGACCGAAGGCGTCGAGATGGGCGCGCCCTGCGCAATCGCCGCCAGCGGCGCGTTCGAACTGGCGGCGCGCGGGGAGCTCGGCGAGGACGACACCGTCGTCCTGCTGAACACCGGCGCGGGCAACAAAGACGACGACCTGCTGCGCGGTCACGTCGGCGGGGACTGAGGAGTCGCGTCGCCGGACTCGACGCCAGCGACTTCGAGGCGTGACCCGACGTCACCGGACGCGCCTGCCCGGAGCGGTCGCTCGCGGGTCGGAGACGGTGGCTCGGAGTGAGGGCCTCATCACAAGGGGCTCAGAGGGGGTAACTGTCGTCACGGCCACCGGCGTCGGCTACGGACTCGACGGTCAAGAATCCACCTCTGTTCGGCCGCACGGGTCGCGGCGGCGGGGGCACCACTTAATCCGGACGAGCGAGAGGGTGGACCGATGGCAGACCGGTGGCTCTACGCGTGGGCGCTCGGGTCGGTCTCGTTCGGCGGGGCGTCCCTCCTCGTGCCGCTCTACCTCGTGCAACTCGACGCGTCGCCGGTGATGCTCGGCGTGCTCGCCTCGACGGCCGCGCTCGCGGGCGTTCCCGGCGCGGTGCTGTTCGGCCGCCTCGCCGACAGGCGGGGCCACCGCCGGTCGCTGGTGCTGGTCACGCTGGCCGCCGTCGCGGTCTCGCTCGCGGTCGTCCCGGTCCTGACCGACGTCGTCGCCGTGGTCGTCGCCAACGCCGCGCTCTGGCTGTTCGCCGGGTCGATAAGCCCCGTGCTGACCATGCTCGTCGTCGACGACGCCCCGGAGGCGACGTGGAGCGAGCGCATCGGTCGGCTCAACAAGTATCAGGGCTACGGGTGGGCCGGCGGCCTCGTCCTCGGGACCGTCTGGCCCCTCGCGGTGGCGGGCCTCGTCGGGAGCGGAGCCGTCACCCGGAGCCTGTTCTGGCTGCTCGCGGCCTGCGCCGGCGCGAGTACGGTCGTCGCCGCGAGGACGCTCCCGAGCCCCGGCGCGGAGGCCCGGCGTCCGAGCGGGCGACAGGCGCGCCGCATCGCCCGCCTGCTCTCGCGGTCGCGGCGCGGCGTCAGGGGTGCCACGTTCGCGCTGTCGCCGAACCGGCTCTACTGGACGCTCCGGGACCGGAATCCCCTGACGCTCCGCCGGGAACTCACGCCGACGCTGTCGGCGTATCTCGCCGCCGCGTTCCTCTTTTTCACCGGCTTCGCCGCGTTCTGGGCCCCGCTCCCGCTGTTTCTCACGACCGCCGGGTTCGACCCGGGACAGGTGTTCTCGCTGTATCTCGTCTCCAGTCTCGCCTCGGCCGTCCTCTACGAGGGAGCCGGCAGGGTCGCCGCGCGGTACGACGTCAGACTGCTCCAGTCGGGGGCGCTCGCGGTTCGCGCCGCGGCGTTCGCGGCCGTGGGGCTCACGACCGGCCTGGGCGCGGTGTCGCTGGCGTACGGGGGCGCGGGCCTCGGATTCGTCGCCATCGGCGTGACGTGGGCGGTCGTCGCCGTCGCCGGGACGGCCATCGTCACCCGCGCCGCGCCGCCGACCGTCCGCGGGCAGGTACTCGGCGTTCACACGGCGCTGAGCGCCCTCGCAGGCGGCGTCGGGGGCGTCCTCGGCGGGTGGGCCGCCACCTTCGGGTACGGCGTCGCCTTCGCCGTCGCCGCCGTCCTCGTGCTCCTCGGGGCCGCGGTCGTCCTCTCGCTCCGGACCATCTCCCGCCGCGAACGACCCGGCGAGGACGCGAGCGACCGAGCGGGGGCGGCGGCCGCGGCGCAGTCCGGGGACGGCGGGGTGCAGTCCGGGGACGGCGGGGTGCAGTCCGGGGACGGCGGGGTGCAGTCAGAGTAGGCCGCGGCAACCCGGTCACTCGTCGCCGCGCCTGTCCATCCCGCCAAGTCATTAGTCGAGAGACTGTTAGTACGGGTATGGCGACAGGCGGCGACGAGGGCGACGAGGACGAGACCGAACAGTCAGACGAAGACGGGACGGGGCAGTCAGGAGGCGACGGGAGCGAACGGCCAGCCGACGGCGATTCGACGCCCGCAGCGGGAGACGAGGCGACATCGGCATCGGGGGACGAGGCGACATCGACACCGGAAGGCGAGGCGACATCGGCATCGGGAGACGAGA
>JBDGSQ010000127.1:0-6493 GCA_042217455.1 Haloferacaceae archaeon
CATCGAGGTACGGACCACGGAGGGCACAACGCATGACTCACCACAGCGAGATCGACGTCGTCGAGCCGGAATCGCGGTCGGCGACGCCCGACTCCGAGGCGAGAGCGAGCGAACTGGGCCGACTCTTCCAGCGACTGACCGGCGAGACGTCGGTCACGGAGGCACAGGAGACGGACGGTCACGAGTCTCACGTCGCGGCCGACGGTCTCGACGAGTACAAGCGACGACACGACGAGGTGTCGCGACACGAGGCGCTCGACGATGCGCTCTCGAAACCGGAACGGCGGCAGTGACTCGCCGCCGGCGCGGCGTCGCGAGTGGCCGCTCTCTCACGCGAGGGTCGACCGCCGCCCGAACCGCTATCTTCCCAGCGCCTCACGTGTCGTCACGAGTCTCTCTCCGGGCGGGACTGCGACGCCGACGCGCTGCGGTCGGGAGCGCGACGCCGCGGGCCGTGACCCGGACGGGGACGTGACACCATGAGCACCATCGCGCAGGTACGGATTCCAGTGGACGAGTTCGCTCTCAAACAGACTCTCCCGCGCGTCCCGGACGTCACGGTCGAGGTGACTCGCCTCGTGGCACACGAGACGCCCCACTTCATGCCGTTCCTCTGGGCCATCGGCGACGACCTCGGCGGCTTCGAGGAGGCCCTCGACCAGGACGAGACGGTCGACAACGTCGAGCGACTCACCGAGTTCGAGGGCGAGCGGTTCTACCGGATGGACTGGACCTCGGCCATCGACCTGCTCACCCACACGCTGATACACGACGACGCGGCGATTCTGAACGCCCGGGGGCACGCCGACGCGTGGCACCTCCGCCTCCTGTTTCAGGACCGGGACTCCTTCGGGAGCACGCGCCAGTACTGCGAGGAACAGGGCCTCCAGTTCGACATCGAGCAGGTGTACCGACTCACCCGGAACAACCAGCGGACCCACGGCCTCTTCGGGCTGACCGAGCAGCAGTACACCTGTCTCATCAACGCGCTCGAGGAGGGCTACTACGAGGTCCCCCGGGAGACGTCGGCCCGCGCCCTCGCCGACGAACTCGGGGTCAGCCACCAGGCCGTCTCGGAGCGACTCCGACGCGGCCACAGGAACCTCATCTCGAACGCCCTCGTCACGGCGCCGTACCACGAGCCGACGAGCGAGGAGTGACCGGGAACCACGAACCGAGCATCGGGGACCGACGGGGGACCACGAACCGAGAATCGGAGCGTAACCCACCGACGCGTCGCGGTTTCCGCGGCCACGGTCGCCTTGCACTGGCAACCCTGTCCCCTATCCTCCCGGCGCGGGAAGCACGTGGTAGAGTTACTGTCCATGGCTCGTTCCGAATCTGGCTCCACCGGACGCCGCACGGGACCGTCGGCGGGGAAGTCCGCTGTGCGCCCGGACCCGTCGCGCAGACGGATCGGCGTCCTGAGCCTGCACAACAGCAAGGAGACGAAAGCCATCTGCAACGCCGTCGAGGCGCTCGGTCACGAACCGGTCTGGCTCCGGGGGGAGAACGTCAGCCTCCGCATCGACGACGACGAACCGGTTCTCGAACCCGACGTGGACCTCGTCGTCAACCGACTGCTCCTCACGAACGCGGCGTCGCCGCTGGACGACCTCGAGATAGCGACCACGCTCGCGAGTGCCTACCCGGTTCTCAACGCCCCCGACGCCGTCCTCAGGGCGATTCACAAGTACGCGACGGCGATGACGCTCGCGGAGGCGGGCGTTCCCACGCCGAACTCGACGCTGCTGCTCGACCCGGCGGGACCCGCGCCCGAGACGGACCACCTGTCTCCGCAGGCGGTGAACAAGCCCGCCATCGGGACCCACGGCGACGACGCGTGGAGGGTCGCGGAGGGCGACGAGCGCCGGCGGGTGCGCCTCGACAGCCACTCGGTCTACCAGTCGTTCCTGGAACAGGACTCGGTCCAGTCCGACGTCCGCGTCTACGTCGTCGCCGGCGAGATCGTCGCGGCGATGCGCCGCACCGCTTCCGGGGACGACTGGCGGGCCAACGTCGCCCGCGGCGGCACGACGGCGGACGCGACCGGAGACCTGTCTGATCGCGTTCGCGGCCTCGCGCTCCGGGCCACCGGGGCGCTCGGCCTCGACGTCGCCGGCGTCGACCTCATGGAACACGACGGCGAGTGGTACGTCATCGAGGTGAACCCGACCGCCGGATTCAGGGGGCTGTTCGACGCCACGGGACGGAGTCCCGCCCCCTACATCGCCCGCGCGGCCATCGAACGGGTGGATGGCGCCGTCGACGAAGACGCGGTCGACGAACTCGCCTCGACACTCGACGACAGCGTCCCGGCCTGTAAACCGGACTCATCCGACTCGGCCCGGGAGACGGAGACCATCGGCGCGACCGAGACGGTCACGCTCGAGGGCCGCGACGGCGCCGAACAGGTCGTCGCCAAGGTGGACACCGGCGCCGACCGGACGAGCGTCGACGTGGAGGTCGCGGCGGCCATCGGCGCGGGTCCCATAACCGAGTACGCCACGGTCAGGTCCGCGTCCCGCGACCGCAGCACTACCCGCCCGCTCGTCGACGTCTACCTCTCCCTTGGCGGGCGGTGGGAGTCGGTGACCGCGAGCGTCGAGGACCGGAGCCACATGAACTACCCCGTCATCCTCGGGAAGGACGTGCTCTCGGGGTATCGCATCGACATCGACAGGCGGGCCGAGGGGGCCTGTCGAACCGGCCGCGAGGGGGGTGCCACGCGTGACCGCGAGGAGTGAGTCCGGCGACAGCGGCCTCCGCCCCCTCCGGAGCGTCGCGGCGAGAGGGAGGGAGGCGGGGAGTCGCCTCCGCCGACTGTTCCCCCTGCCAGGCGACGACTCGTCGACGACCGACCCGGAGGCAGTGCCGGCGAACGCACCGGGAGACGACTCCCCCGACGGCGGCCACGCGGTCGGGGTACGGACGGTGCGCGAGTCCGGCGGGTCGGTCGTCGTGACGATCCCGCCCGAGGCAATCGCGGAGGGGGAACTGGACGTCGGCGACGACGTCGTGGTCCTGACCGACGGGACGCGGATTTCGCTGACTGAACGCGACCGGTATCTGGACGACTCGCTCGACGTCTGACCCGGTCGGGGCGAATCGAGCCGATTCATCCCTCGCTCGGGGCGATGCAGGCCGCCCTGTCGCCTTGCGCTGGCAAGCACACAGGCTACGGACGCCCCGGCCCTGTTCTCCCGTGTGGTTCGCTCGGCGGGCGGCTAGCGCTGTCGCGCTCCTCGGCCACCCCCGAACCCCACCCGAACAGGCGTTCTCCGGGAGCGCGCCGGCGGCGACCCCCACCCGACCGTCGAGCGAACCACCCGCACCCCGACTCCACCTCGGCGTCAGGAGGACTACGACACGTGACGGAGACCGACTCACACGCGTTCGAGTACGACGGCGGACGCGTCGACCCCGGCGAGACCAGACACTTCAAGTACACCGTGAGCGAGACGTACCTCGGCGACCCCATCCGCGTTCCCGTCTCCGTCGTCAACGGCGACGAACCCGGGAAGACGGCGTTTCTCTCGGCCGCGATTCACGGCGACGAACTCAACGGCGTCGAGACGGTCAGAACGATTGCCCACGAGTGGGACCACGACGACGTTCGCGGCACCCTCGTCTGTCTGCCGGTCCTCAACGTGCCCGGCTTCCTGTTCCAGCAGCGGTACCTGCCGATATACGACCGGGACCTCAACCGCGCGTTCCCCGGGTCGGACCACGGCACGAGCGCGAAGCGCATCGCGCAGACCATCTACCGCAACTTCGTCGAGCCCTGCGACTTCGGCGTGGACCTGCACACGTCGACGCGGGGGCGGACCAACCTCTTTCACGTCCGCGCGGAGATGGACGACGAGGCCGTGGCCCGACTGGCGCGGGGCTTCGGGTCGCGGGTCGTCATCGACAGCGCGGGGCCGTTCGGGAGCCTCCGCCGCGAGGCGACCGCGCGGGGGACCCCGACCATCACCGTCGAGATGGGACAGGCCCACCGGTTCCAGCGCGAGATGATAGACAGGGCGCTCGCGGGCGTTCGGAGCGTCTTCGCCGAGTACGGCCTCCACCCCCAGGAGACGGTCCGGTGGCCCGGGTGGCGGACCGTCATCTCCGGTGACGAGAAGACGTGGCTCAGAGCCGACGCGGGGGGACTCGTCGAGATGCACCACGACCGGGGGGACCTCGTCTACGAGGGCGAGTCCATCTGTACGGTGACCAGCCCGTTCCTGACCGAGTCGACGGTCGTCGACGCCCCCTTCACCGGCATCGTCGTCGGCGTCCTCGAGAACCCCGTCGTCTACCCGGGCAACCCGCTCTGTCACTTCGTGGAGGTCGACCGGGACGTCCAGCGCATCATCGAGAGCGAGGAGGCGGCCGAGGACGCACCCGGGGACGCCTGACGAGGGGCGTTACGCGGGCACCGAGAGGTCGACGGTCCCCAGCCTGCGGGCGTTGATCGCGACGATAATCGTCGAGAGCGACATCAGGACGGCGCCGACGGCCGGCGACAGGAGGATACCGATCGGAGCGAGGACGCCGGCGGCCAGCGGGAGCGCGAAGACGTTGTAGCCGGCCGCCCACACGAGGTTCTCCTGCATCTTCCGGTAGCTCGCCTTCGAGAGGCGCACGAGCCGCACCACGTCGAGCGGATTGTTCTCGACGAGGATGATGTCGCCCGATTCGATGGCGACGTCCGTGCCGCTCCCGATGGCGATGCCGACGTCCGCGCGAGCGAGCGCGGGGGCGTCGTTGACGCCGTCGCCGACCATCGCGACGAGTTTGCCCTCCGCCTGGAGCTGTTCGACCGTCGTGTCCTTCTCCTCGGGCAGGACCTCCGCGAAGTACTGGTCGATGCCGAGTTCCTCGGCGACGGCCCTCGCGACGTCCGCTGAGTCGCCGGTCAGCATCGCCACCTCGATTCCCATCGCGTGCAGCGCGTCGATGGTCTGGCGGCTCTCCTCGCGGACGACGTCTGCGAGCGAGAACGCGGCGACGACGTCTGACCCTCCCCGAATCAGGTAGACGACCGTCCGGGCGTTCGCGCCCGATTCCTCCGCGAACGAGGCGATTTCGTCCGCGGGTTCGACGCCGAGTCTCTCGAGCAGGTTCGGCCCGCCGAGATGGACCGTCTCACCGTCCACGGTCGCGCTGACGCCGAGACCGCGGAGGTTCTCGAAGTTCGAGACGCCGGCTCGCTGGACGCCGCGCTCCTCGGCGGCGTTCCGGATGGCGCGAGCGATCATGTGCTCGGAGTCGCCCTCGACGCCCGCCGCCACCTCTAACGCGCGGGCCTCGTCCCACGCTCCCGCTCCCGCCGTCACGACGCCGACGACGCCCTGCTCGCCCTTCGTGAGCGTCCCGGTCTTGTCGAAGACGACTGTGTCCAGGTTCCGGGCCTCCTCCATGGCGATGCGGTCGCGAATGAGCATCCCGTTTTGCGCCGCCGTGGACGTGTTGATGGCGACGACGAGCGGCACCGCGAGCCCGAGCGCGTGGGGGCAGGCGATGACGAGGACGGTGACGACGCGCTCGAGGACGCCGATAGTGAATCCGGTTGCGACGACCCACGCGACCGCCGTGATGCCCGCGACTGCGAGCGCGACGTAGAACAGCCACCCCGCCGCGCGGTCGGCGAGCAACTGCGTGCGGGACTTCGACTGCTGGGCCTCCTCGACGAGGCGCATGATGCCCGCGAGGGCGGTCTCGTCGCCCGTCTTCGTCACGCGAACGCGGAGGCTCCCGTCCTGGTTGACCGTCCCGGCGACGACCTCCGAACCCGGTTCTTTGTCGACGGGCCGAGACTCGCCGGTGATCATCGACTCGTCGATCGAGGACTCGCCCTCGACGACCTCGCCGTCCGCTGGAACCGACGCCCCCGGCCGGACGAGGACGACGTCGCCCTCCCGCAGGTCGGAGACGGGGACCGCCTCCGTCTCGCCGTCCTCGGTGACGCGTTCGGCGGAGTCGGGCATGAGCTTCGCGAGTTCGTCGAGCGCGCCGGAGGCCTGCCGGACCGAGCGCATCTCGATCCAGTGACCCAGCAGCATGATGTCGATCAGCGTGACGAGCTCCCAGAAGAACGGCGTCGTCCCCTCGACGAACACGCTCCCGATGGAGTAGACGAACGCGACCGTGATGGCCAGCGAGATGAGCGTCATCATCGCCGGCTCGCGGTTCTCCAGTTCCACCCGCGCCATCGAGAGGAACGGAACCCCGCCGTACGCGAAGATACCCACCGAGAGAACCGGCGTTATCCAGACGCTGCCCGGGAACGTCGGCGCGGTGTAACCCAGAGCTCCCTGGACGAACTCGCTGAAGTAGACGACGGGAAGCGAGAGGACGAGCGACACCCAGAACCGCCGGCGGAACATCTGCTCGTGACCCGAGTGGTCGGTGTGCGCGCCGTGGTCTCCTTCGTGTCCTTCGTGGCCTTCCTCGTGTCCTTCGTGGCCTTCCTCGTGTCCTTCGTGGCCTTCCTCGTGTCCTTCGT
>JBDGSQ010000018.1:0-6303 GCA_042217455.1 Haloferacaceae archaeon
CGCGACATCCTCGAACAGGAGCGCCAGTACGCCCGGACGCAGTCGTTCTGGGACTGACCCGGAGAGTCCTCGCCTCCCGCGACCGCCGGAGTGAATCGACCCGGCGTCGCCTCCGGCACTCCGGTAGTCGGTGCGTTCTGTGATGCGGCGCGCGTCCCGACTCCGTGAAATTCCAGATTAACGAACGGGACGGACGAAGACGTCCAGTTCACGTGAACACGTACTGAATTCGGTACGCAGTTCAGTTCCAGTTCAGTTATCGTTTGTCTTCCGCCCGGGACTGAACCGGCGGCGCTCCGCGTGTGCGGTCGCGTCCGGAGTCGTCACTGTCCGGCGGATCTGTCCCGTGGTACCTTCACGTTCCCGTACGTGTCGAACGAGGGGTGAGTCCGTACGCCCCCGTCACTCTCTGGTACGGGCCGGAATCCGCCACGAGCGCGTTCGTCGTGTCCGATTCCGGGAGGAACCACCCGCCCGACAAATCCTCACGATTATTTGACGGGAAAACGTTCGAACGACTACATGAAACTCGCACTGATAGGGGTCGGACAGGCGGGGGGGAAGGTAGTCGAGGCCTTCCTCGAGTACGACTCGGCTACCGGCGGTCGGACCGTCACCTCCGTCACCGTCTTCAACACGGCGGAGGCGGACCTGCGCGGCCTCTCGCAGGTCCCCCGCGAGCGCCGCGTCCTCGTCGGGGAGTCCCGCGTCAACGGCCACGGCGTCGGCGCGGACAACGAACTCGGCGTGGAGATCGCGGCCTCCGAGAAACACGAGATTCTCAACGCGACCCACGACGTCCCGATGGGCGAGACGGACGCCTTCCTCGTCGTCGGCGCGCTCGGCGGGGGGACCGGGAGCGGGGCCGGACCGGTGATCGCCCGCCATCTCAAGGAGGTCTACACGGTTCCGGTGTACGGTCTCGGCATCCTGCCGAGCACGGACGAGGGGGGCATCTACTCGCTCAACGCGGCCCGGTCGTTCCGCACCTTCGTCGGTGAGGTGGACAACCTCCTCCTGTTCGACAACGACGCGTGGCGTCGGTCGGGCGAGTCCCTGAGCGAGGGGTACCGCGAGATAAACGAGGAGCTCGTCCGCCGGTTCGGCGTGCTGTTCAGTGCGGGGGAAGTTCGGCCCGGCGAGACCGTCGGCGAGAGCGTCGTTGACGCGAGCGAGATAATCAACACGCTCGCGGCCGGCGGCGTCTCGACCGTCGGCTACGCGAGCGAGCGAATCGAGACGGGGAGCGAATCGCTGCTTCGGAGATTCTTGCGCTCTGACGGGGAGGACCGCGAGGGAAGCGGGGCGGCGAACACACGCCGGACGACGAGCCTCGTCAGGCAGGCGACGCTCGGGAGGCTGACGCTCCCCTGCACCGTCCAGAGCGCCAGTCGCGCGCTGTTGCTCGTCAGCGGCCCGCCGTCTGCCCTCGACCGCAAGGGCATCGAGCAGGCGCGGAGGTGGCTCGAAGAGGAGACGGGCACCGTCGAGGTCCGCGGCGGCGACTACCCGGTCTCGGACACGAACCACGTCGCCGCCGTCGTCCTCCTCTCGGGCGTGACCGACGTCCCCCGCATCCGAGAGATGCAGGCTGTCGCCACCGAGACGCAGGACTTCCTCTCCGAGCGGGACGAGACACAGAAACGCGAGCTGGACGACCTCCTCGCCGGCGACCGGGACGACCTCGACCCGCTCTTCTGATTCGTCGGCGACCGGGACGACCTCGACCTGCTGTACTCGCCCGTCGGCGACCGGGACGACCTCGACTGTCCCGACTCGCCGAGCCGTCGAGGAGGGGTCGGAACCGCCCGTGCCTCACCCGAGCGTCGGTTCGACGTTCGAGAGCGCCCGCTCGAAGTCGTCTCCCCGCAACACGACCTCGTCTGCGTGCTCGTTCGCGCTCTCGCCCTCGTACTTCGCGGTCACCGCGCGGATGGCGTACATCGGCGCCTCCCGGCAGACGGCGGCGAGGTCCGCGCCGGAGTAGCCGCTCGTCCGCTCGGCGAGGGCGTCGAGGTCCACGTCGTCGGCGAGCGGTTTCTCCCTGGTGTGGACGGCGAGGATGGCGCGGCGGGCGGCCTCGTCCGGCGCGGGCACCTCGACGTGCTGTTCGAGGCGGCCGGACCGCAGGAGCGCCGGGTCGAGCGCGTCCCGCCGATTCGTCGCCGCCAGCACGACGAGGTTGGGGTTGTCGGCGAGGCCGTCGAGCTCCGAGAGCAGTTGCGAGACCACCCGTTCTCCCACGCCGCTGTCGCCTCCGCCCCGGTCGCGGTCGGCGGCGATGGCGTCGATCTCGTCGAAGAAGACGATGGACGGGGCGGCCTGTCGGGCGCGCTCGAAGACCTCCCGGACTGCCTTCTCGGACTCGCCGACGTAGCGGTCGAGCAGTTCCGGACCGGCGACGTGGACGAAGTTGACGCCGCTCTCCGCCGCGATTGCCCGCGCGAGCAACGTCTTGCCCGTGCCCGGCGGACCGTACAGCAGGACGCCCGAGGGCGGTTCAGTCGCGGCCGCCTCGAACAGCGGCGCGTAGGTCAGCGGCCACGTCACGGCCCGTTCGAGGGTCTGTTTCGCCTCGTCGAGACCGCCGACGCCCTCGAAGCCGACGCTCGGCGTCTCCGCGACGTACTCGCGCATCGCGCTCGGTTCGACGCTCGCCATCGCGCTCTCGAAGTCGGCGCGGGTGACGACGAGTTCGTCGAGCGGCGCTCGCTCCCCCCCGCGACGGGACCGCCGGAGCGCGTTCATCGCGGCCTCCTTGGCGAGCGATTCGAGGTCCGCGCCGACGAAGCCGTGGGTCCGCGCCGCGATACGGTCGACGTCGACGTCGTCCGCAAGCGGCATCCGCCGGGTGTGGACCTCCAGAATCTCCCGGCGGCCGCGCTCGTTGGGCACGCCGATCTCGATCTCGCGGTCGAACCGCCCGCCGCGCCTGAGCGCGGTGTCGAGGCTGTCGACCCGGTTGGTCGCGCCGATGACGATGACGTCGCCGCGGGCGTCGAGGCCGTCCATCAGCGAGAGCAACTGGCCGACCACGCGGTTCTCGACGTCGCCCTCGTCGTCGCGCTTGCCGGCGATGGAGTCGAGTTCGTCGAAGAAGACGATGGCCGGAGCGTTCTCCCGGGCCGACTCGAAGTGTTCGCGCAGTTTCTCCTCGGACTCGCCCTTGTACTTCGACATTATCTCCGGGCCGGAGATGTCGATGAAGGTGGCGTCCACCTCGTTGGCGACGGCCTTGGCGATGAGCGTCTTGCCCGTCCCCGGCGGGCCGTACAGCAGGACGCCCTTCGGCGGTTCGATGCCGAGTCGGGCGAAGACCTCCGGCTCCGAGAGCGGGAGCTCTATCATCTCCCTGACGAGGTCGAGTTCCTCGTCGAGGCCGCCGATGTCCTCGTAGGTGACGCCCGTGTCCGGTCTGGACGGAGCGCCTGTCGTCCGGTCGACCGACGAGTCGGCGTCGCTCCCCGCCTCGACGCGCTCTGCGAGGTCGACGCGGACCCGCGTCTCCTCTGTGATGCGGACGGTCCCGTCCGGGTCGGTCCGGGCGACGACGAACGGGCCGCCGCCGAGTCGTTCGATTCGCACTCGCTCGCCCGCGCGGACCGGCCGGTCGCGCAGGTCGCGCTTGGCCGCCCGCGTGACGAGGTCCTCGTCGTCGGTCTGGAGGTCGGCGGGCGCCCGGAGCGTCACCGACCGGGCCGTCTCGACTGACTGCCGTCGGACCCGCACCACGTCGCCGATTTTCACGCCCGCGTTCGCCCGCGTGTCCGCGTCGACCTGGACGGTCCCCGACGGCGACCCGGCGGTCGCAGGCCACACCTTGGCGACGGTCGCGCGGGCTCCCTCGATAACGACCGTGTCGCCGGAGAGGACCCCGAGCGTCCGCCGAGACGCCTCGGGGAGTCTGGCGATGCCGCGGCCGGCGTCGCGCTTCTCGGCCCCCCGGACCGTGAGTTCGATGCCCGCGTCGTCGCTCATGGGGACACCTACGGGCGACCGTCCTTTACCATTGCCGACCGGGACAACCGTTTTACCCGGGGCTGCCCGATACTGGGACATGGTCCGGACGACTCAGCGGGACGACATGACGTGGTACGAATGCGAGTACTGCGGGCTGCTGTTCGACTCCCGGGAGGACGCCGAGCAACACGAGGAGAACTGCGACGCGGAGGAGCCGACCTACCTGCAGTGACTCCCGGTCGCCCTGCCAGCAGTCGTTCGGCGGACTAGAGTCGTGCGAGCGGACGGTCGGCGGTTTCGAGTTCTTCGAGCGGACGGTCGGCGAACTACAGGTCTTCGAGCAGTCGTTCGGCGTGCTCCTCGGAGTTCGCCGCGGTCCACCGCACCGACGTCGCCTCGCCGTAGGCGAACGCCTCTCTGAGCTCGTCGGGGAGGAACCCGGCACCCGCGTCGACGACGTTCCCCTCCGCGTCGCCGAGTTCGTAGACGCCGTACCGCTCGGGTGCGCTCCCGATGGTGGCCCGGTCGAGGGACCGCCACTGCTTGCGGAGGCTCACTCCTCGTCGCCCCCCTCGGGGACGAACTCGTAGGACTCCTCGCTCCAGTCGTCCTCGACGAAGACGAAGACGCGCCCGCGGGCGACGCCGAGGTCGACGTCCACCTCGGTCCGCTGGTTCTGCAGGCGACTCGCCGTCACGCCGGGGAACAGCTCCTCGGACTCGCCCGGCGCGAGGATGACCCGGCCGACGCCCGTCGACTCCAGCACGTCGTCGTGGGTCTTCAGGTCGTTCACGTACATCATCACGCCCTCGGTCCCGTCGGGGTCGGTGACGAGGACGTGGGTCTCCTTTCCCGGTGCCGCGGTGAGCGGCCCCGTGACCGTCGCGGGGACGCCGTGGTAGAACACCGTGCGCCCGTCGGTGTACTCGACTGCCACGCCGCCGTCCTGGAACTCGACCCCGAGCGTGCTCGGCGCGATGTCGCTTCGGTGCTGGCTCATGGGTCGAGATACCCGGGGCGGGCGGAAAAACGTCGCGTTGTCGGGGCCACCGTCGAGTTCGTGCCCGTCGCGAGCGACGCTCCGGGCTCGTCCTGTCGGTGCCGGGGAAATCGGCGGCGACCGCTACACATAACTGTCCGGTCGTCACCGTTGTGGTATGCACGGGCACGCCGTCGCCCCCGGTGCGGGGACCGTCCTCAACGCCCTCGCCACCGGCGTCGGGGCCGCGTTCGCCATCGACGCCGACACGGCGGCGTCCGTCGAACTCGACGACTCCGGCACCGTGACGGGCGAGATTGCGGAAGCCCCCGACGCGGACACGCGACTCGTCGAGCGCTGCGTCGAACTCGTCGTCGAACGCTTCGGTGACGGCGAGGGGGGACACGTCCGGACGGAGAGTGCGGTGCCACTGGCCGCGGGACTCAAAAGCTCCAGCGCCGCGGCCAACGCCACCGTGCTGGCGACCTGCGACGCCCTCGACTGCCGCGTCGGCGACGGGCCGGACGCGGACCTCTCGCGCCTCGACGCCTGCCGCGTCGGCGTCCGGGCCGCCCGCGAGGCGGGCGTGACCGTCACCGGCGCGTTCGACGACGCCAGCGCGAGCATGCTCGGCGGCGTCACCGTCACCGACAACGGCGGTGACGAACTCCTCTCGCGGGAGCGCTTCGAGTGGGACGTCCTCGTCTGGACGCCCGAGGAGCGAGCATACAGCGCCGACGCCGACGTCTCCCGGTGCGAGCAGGTCGCGCCGATGGCGGAACTGGTCGCCGACCTCGCGCTCGACGGCCGCTACGGCGAGGCGATGACGGTCAACGGACTGGCGTTCTCGGCGGCGCTCGGCTTCCCGACCGACCCCGCGGTCGAGGCGATGCCACACGTCGCGGGCGTCTCGCTGTCGGGGACGGGGCCGAGCGTCGTCGCCATCGGCGACGGAGACGGCATCGAGCGCGTGCGGGACCGCTGGAGCGAACGGGAGGGAACGACATGGACGACGACGACACGGAACGACGGAGCGAGAATCGCGTGACAGACGAGCGACCGCTTGCGGACGAGATGACCCTCGACGAGTTGCGCCAGGAGATCGAGGACATCGACCACGACATCGTCGAACTCGTCGCCAGACGGACCTACGTCGCGAGCGCCGTGGCGACGGTCAAAGACGAGCGGGGTCTCCCGACGACAGACGAGGCACAGGAGGACCACGTGATGGAGCGAGCTGGCCGCCACGCCGAGAAGTTCGACGTCGACGCCAACCTCGTGAAGGCCATCTTCCGTCTGCTCATCGAGTTGAACAAGGTCGAGCAGCGAGAATCTAGATAGCACCGATCGGGATTCACTACGCG
>JBDGSQ010000133.1:0-6258 GCA_042217455.1 Haloferacaceae archaeon
CTCGCCGAAGCCGACGGCCTTGCCGGCGATGTTGTGCATCAGCGGACCGCCCTGCGCCCCGGGGAACACGGCGGCGTCGATCGCGTCCGCGTGCTCCTCCGACGTCATGATGATGCCGCCGCGCCCCGAGCGGATGGTCTTGTGGGTCGACCCCGTCACGAAGTCGGCGACGCCGACCGGCGAGGCGTGGACGCCGGCGGCGACGAGGCCGGTGATGTGGGCGATGTCGGCGAGGTGGTACGCGCCCACGTCCTCGGCGACGTCCTGAATCGTCTCCCACTCGACTTCCCGCGGGTAGGCCGAGTAGCCCGAGACGATTATGTCCGGCTCGAACTCGCGGGCGATCGCATCGAGTTCGTCGTAGTCCACGTAGCCCGTCTCGGGGTCGACGTGGTACGACTCGACGTCGTAGTACTTCCCGGTGAAGTTCGCCGGGTGACCGTGCGAGAGGTGGCCGCCGTGGGCGAGTTCGAGCGAGAGAACCCTGTCGCCCGGTTCGAGCATGGCGAGGTAGACGCCCATGTTGGCCTGCGTCCCCGAGTGTGGCTGGACGTTGACGTGTTCCGCGCCCCACAGCTCCTTCGCCCGTTCGATGGCGAGCTCTTCCACCTCGTCTGCGTACTCACAGCCCGCGTAGTAGCGCTTGCCGGGGTAGCCCTCCGCGTACTTGTTGGTGAAGGGACTGCCCTGTGCTTCGAGCACGGCCTCGCTCGCGTGGTTCTCGCTCGCTATCATCGCGAGCGTGTCCCGTTGCCGGTCGAGTTCACCCGCGAGGGCGTCTGCGACGGCCGGGTCGACCTCTCGGACGGTCTCGAAGTCCATGTGTGAAGGCGGGTCGGAGCGGACAATAAGTGTGTTCATGACGGCGGAATCGGCGACCGAGGCCCCGCGGCGGCCGTCTCTCCCGACCGCCGCCGCTCGAAGAAAAGTTGGACGTATTACACTTCGTCACCGTTGACATGATGTCAGTAAAAACGTTACTTAAAGTTATGCCTTCGAGGTAATATTAAAGGTGGATGGGGTCATAAACACGAGACGAGATGGGTTCGAATTTACTCGCCGACCGGGTCGAGGATATCCTCCGGTCGGCGCTCCGGGACGCCGGCGACGAGCTGCTCGTGGTCGACCCGTCGGTCGAGACGACGGAGAAACTTATCACCGTGGCGACGACGTTCGACGGCGACCTGCCGGACCTCCGGGTCGTCGGCGAGGAGGGAGTCGTAAAGCGCGTCATGGACGACTTCGTGGTGGCGAGCAACGCGGCGGACCTCGTCGACGAGGGGGCGCTCTCGCTCCGCGTGACCGAGCGAGAGGTGGACAACTCGCTGCTGCTCACGCCCGAGTCGGTCGGTGCGCTGGTGACCGCAGACGGGGCCGTCGCCGCGCTGACGACCGAGGACGAGTCGTTCATCTCGACTGCGTTCTCGGCCTACCACGACCTCTGGGGGGAGTCCCCGGAGTTCTCGCTCCGGACCCCGCCCCTGTCGCTCGTCCGCGAAACGCTCGAAGACGAGATCGGCGCGCAGACCCGCCAGGACTTCGAGGCGGTCCTCTCGTCGCTGGAGACCGCCCGCGGCGACGGTGAAGGGCTGGACGAGGTGACCATCAGCCTCCTCGTCGCCGCCAGAAACGAGGTCCTCCTCTACGACATCAGCAAGTGGGGCGAGGACGTCGGCATCGCCAGCAAGGCGACGTTCTCCCGGACCAAGACCCGCCTCGAGGACCTCGGTCTCATCGACACCGAGAAGGTCCCCATCGACGTCGGCCGGCCGCGCCTCCGCCTGAAGCTCGGTGACGACCGCCTCAGAGGAGCGGACAGCGGGGAACTGGCCTCCATCGCGACGACGCTCCTCGACTGACCCCGCGGGGGAACCGACCGTCCGGTACGCAGATTCGTCCGGTACGTAGATTCGTCCGGTACGCCGACTCGTCCGACGGGCGGGCGCGATAGTCCGACCCGCCGACCGCCGCTCTCGAACCGCGTGATTCGGAGGACATTCGTCCGAGACCGAGTGTCTTCACAGCCGAGCAGTCAGCGGCGGCGCGCCGGCCCGACCCCGACTCTTTTTTCCGCCCGGTGTCCGTCCGGGAACGCATGGACGTAGGAATCGCCGGTTCCGGACCCGCCGCCGAGTCTCTCCGCGCCGCGCTCGCCGACGTGGACGCCACCCCCGTCGAGGCCGACCCCGGCGACCTCGGCGCGTTCCCCGTGTCGGTCGTCGTCGCCCCCGCCGGGGCGGACGCTTTCGGGGTCGCAGACGATATCGCGAACCGGTGGCTAGCGGTCGAAATCGGCGGAGTCGGCGGGCACGTCGTCCCCGCGCTCGACGCCGCCGTCTCCGCGTTCGCCCCCGACGCCGGGGGGTTCGTCGACCTGCGAGTCCGCGTGGCCTCGACGGACACCGGGTCAGCGGGGCGACCCTCCGGCGACCGGAGCGCCGTCCGTCTCGCGGGCGCCGTGGCCGGTCGACGCCTCGTGGCGCTCCTCTCCGGGGGCGACGTCACCGGCACCGTCGTGGAGGTGTCGGGGGCCGGCACGGGCGCGACGCGGCGGTTCCTCCCGGTTCCGGACCCGGCGACCCGCGACCGGTCGCTCGCCCTCGACGACGCCGAGGCCGTCCCCCTCGACGACGCGCTCGACCGGGCAGAGCGGGCCGTCGACGAGCGGGTGGGCCTCCTCACGCAGGTCGGCGAGCGCGAGTCGTGGCCCGTTCCGTACTACGTGGCGGGGACGGCAGACACGACCGCGTTCTCCGACGCCCGCGCCGCCGAGTTCGCGGGCGGCGTCGACGCCGACTGGAACGCGGCGTACATGAAGGCCCTCGGCGAGGGACTGGAGCGCTACTGCGCGGGCGTCTACCGGACGAGCGAGTTCACCACCGCCCCGGAGACGAACCTGTCGAACCCGGTGCCCGTCCGCCGGTTCGTCCGCCCCGACGGGTACGAGACGCCCGGTCGGGAGGACCCCGTCCGGTGGGTCGACGGCGTGGAGCTCGCCACCGGCGACGGCGCGTCGCTCCCGGCCGAGTTCGTCCACTACCCGCCGGGGGCAGAGCGGTACAAGCCGGCGATAACCACCGGCCTCGGCCTCGGCAACGGGGGGGTCGAGGCCGCCCTCTCGGGCCTCTACGAGGTGGTCGAGCGCGACGCCACGATGCTCGCGTGGTACTCCTCGTTCGACCCGCTCGGCCTCGACGTCGACGACGAGGTGTACGAGACGCTCCTCGGGCGCGCCCGCGCCGAGCGACTCGACGCGACGGCGCTTTTGGTCACGCAGGACGTGGACGTGCCTGTCGTCGCCGCCGCCGTCCATCGCGAGGGCGACTGGCCCCGGTTCGCGATGGGGTCGGGCGCGGACCTCGACGCGGCCGCCGCGGCGCGGTCAGCGCTGGCGGAGGCGCTCCAGAACTGGACGGAACTGCGCCTGATGGGGCCCGAGCAGTCGGGACAGGAGGAGGGCGCGATCGGCCGGTACGCCGACTTCCCCTCTGCCGCGGCCCGGTTCGTCGATGTGGACGCGACGGTCCCCGCCGCGAGCGTCGGCCCGGCGGAGGTCCCCGGGGGGCGTGCGGAACTCGACGCCGTCGTCGAACGCGTGGCGGACGCCGGACTCGACGCGTACGCCGCGCGGGTGACGACCGGCGACGTGGCCCGACTCGGCTTCGAGGCCGTCAGAGTGCTCGTCCCGGAGGCCCAGCCGCTTTTCACCGGCGACCCGTTCTTCGGCGACCGGGCCCGCCGGGTTCCGGCCGAACTCGGCTTCGAGGCCGACCTCGATCGGGACTTCCACCCGTACCCCTGACGCGCCGGGGGCGGTTCCCACCGCCGACTCGCACGCCTTCGACCGCCGGGCAGCGCGGTTTCCACCGCCGCGACGCTCAGACGCCGAACGTCGCGCGGAGCATGTCGCGCGTGCCGGGACCGAGACCGACCGCCGTAATCGCCACCAGCATCAGAATCGCGTACCGGGGGCTCTCCTCGAATATCTCCGCGTCGAATATCCAGACGACGGCCACGGCCGCGGCGAGTTTCACGACGAGGAAGGGCCACGCGTCGCCGGTGACCGCGAGCACCGACGCCGGGAGGATCGCGCCGGTGACGTCCACGATGGCCCGGTTCACCGGGTGTTTCGGGACGAGGTTGGCCCCGGCGTTCAGCGCGGACATCCAGTCGAGGCCGACGACGTTCGCAACGCCGTCGACGGCGTGACCCCAGATGACGACGACGCCCATCAGACCAGTGCCGCGGTTTATCTCCGGGGCGTACCTCCCGACGAGCCACCAGACGACGGCCGTCGCCACTGTCGTCCCGACGAGGATGACGGTGATCACCTGCGGGTAGAACACGACGCTGTTGTCGGGCGTCGCCGCCAGCGCGACCAGGTAGCCGAGCGAGGCGAGGAGCGCGACCAGTCCGACGCCGAACAGGGGTCGCTCGTAGTTCTCCGTGAGCCCCCGCCTCGCGACCCACACGGCCGCGAGCAGCGCCGCGAGCGTGACGAAGAAGACGGTGAAGTAGATGATGGGGCTGATGATGAGCGTGTTCCACGGGTAGGAGATGAGCGACGGGTCGCCCATGTCGTTGGCGTCCTCGACGACCCGGAGCGCGCCCCCGAAGAACATGAACGGGACGAGCGCGAAGTAGAAGCGGCGGTCCTCGCCAATTCGGAGGCGGCGGAGCAGGAACACCACGCCGATGAGCGCGAGGAGCAGGACGACGACGTACCCCACCTCGGAGACGAGGGTGTAGCCGGGGTAGGCGACGAAACCCTGTGCGGTCGAACAGGCGCTCGAACTGCCGAGGTAGCCGGTGGTGCCGCCGTCGCGGACCGCGCACACCGCCGAGTTGGCGTCTGCCTGCACCGGCCCCCAGAAGTACCGCCAGACGAATCCGTCGTAGACGACGCGGGGGAAGGCGAGCGTCCCGCCGACCAGCGCCACCAGCAGGCCGAGGACCGTTCCGGCCCACAGGCGCGCCGGGTCGCCTTCGAGTCGGTCCAGCACGGTTGACATGTGTCGAAAGGTGTGTCCGGACGGTTTCAGGGTTCCGGTCTCAACCGTGCAGACGCGGGGTTCGCTCGCCGCCGTCGCCGCCCTCCGGGACTGACGTGACAGCCGAGTGGCTGGTCAGATGGGGACGCCGGGCTTCTCGGCTTCCGTCCCGAGGATGACCATCGTCTGCGACCGGGTGAACCCGTCCATCGATCCGATGTTCTCGAACAGGAGCTCCCGGAGGGCGTCGTTGTTCTCGGCGTAGACCCGCACCATCACGTCCCACTCCCCGGTCGTCAGGTACACCTCCCGGACGGTATCGAGGTCCAGCAGCCGGTCGATGGTCTCCCGCTCGTCGCCCTGTTCGACCCGGAGCCCCACGAGGGCCGTCGTCCCGAGACCCACCGCCGCCGGGTCCACCTTCGCGTGGTAGCCCTCGATGACGCCGGCCTCCTCGAGTCGGCCGACCCGGTCGTGGACCGTCGCGCTCGACATGTCTATCCGTCTCGCGATCTCGCTGAACGGCGTCCGGGCGTCCTCCTGCAGGATGCGGAGGATCTCCCGGTCCGTGTCGTCGAGTTCCATGCCGGCACACTGGGGTGCGGTGACTTTTCCCTTGCGAATTCAGGACGTGCGACCGCCTCAGCCGGAGCGACCGCTCCGCCCCGGCGAGTGGACCACGCCGGCGGTCGCGGGCCGCTCTCGGGGGTGCTGACCACGAAGACATTTAGTCGTCGGCGCGGTACGGCCGTCCGTCATGTCGAGGGACGCTCCGGACGACGACGCCGACGCGGACGGAGACGCCGGTGACGCAGATTCCGGTGGCGACACCGACGTCGATTCGAGTGCGGAGGCGGCCTGCGCCGAACTCGCCCGACTGCTGGCGGAGGCGAGCGACTGCGCGCGCGAGCGCCGTCCGGAAGCGGCGCTCGACCGGGTAGACCGCATCGAGCGGCTCGCGTCGCGGGAACTCGGCGACACCGCACTCGCCAGCACGGTCGAGCACGGGTGCGAGGAGGTCAGGCAACTCGTCCACGACGAACCGCTCGTCGCCGCCGAGTACCTCGACGCGATGCGACGCGACGTGGCGACCGACTGACCGTTCCGGGGCAGTCGCTCGCCGGGCGGCGTCGGCAGAAGTTGTGCGAGGGAAGACCGCTCCGAGGCGCGTCTTCCGCGTGCATCTTTCGGCACTCGCGTCGGCTCGTGCCGGTGCGATGCGAGGGAAGGGATTTGAACCCTTGGACCCCTACGGGAGCGGATCTTG
>JBDGSQ010000057.1:0-3642 GCA_042217455.1 Haloferacaceae archaeon
CTAGAGAACGCTTTTATTGGTAGTTTGCTGACGTTGGTACGTTGTGAGTACCCAGCGCATGCTTTCCGGAGAGCCACCGGGGCGTGCCGCGGCGACAGCGCCCCCGCAGCGCGGGCAGTCGCCCGAATCGGCCTCGCCCGCGTGCGACGACACGGGGGAGCGCGGAGACGTGAACGGACGTCGACCGGGCCAGCGTCGACCGGGCCGGCGTCGACCGGGCCAGCGTCGAGGGGGAGCGAGAAACCGAGAACCGGGACGGGGACGGGACCCGGAAGGCGGCGACTCCGTCGGCGGGTGTCGATGAGCGGACGGGGGGGTCCAGAGGAGCGGGAAGACGGCCCGGCGGCCGTGGAACTCGTCTCCGTGACCAGGCGATACCGGGACGTGGTGGCCGTCGCGGACGCCGACCTCGACGTCGCCGGGGGGGAACTGCTCGCGGTCCTCGGCCCGTCCGGGTCGGGCAAGACGACCCTCCTCCGACTCGTCGTGGGCCTCGACGCGCCGACCGAGGGGACCGTCCGAATCGACGGCGAGTCCGTGACCGGCGTCCCGCCCTACGAGCGCCGGGTCGGGATGGTGTTCGAGCGACCGACGCTGTTCCCGCACATGACCGTCGCCGACAACGTCGCCTTCGGACTGGAGATGCGCGGGACGCCCGACGCCGAGATAGAACCGCGCGTGGTGGACGCACTCGCGTCGCTCGGCCTCTCGGAGCTCGGCCACCGCGACCCGTCGGACCTCTCTGCGGAGCAGCGCCAGCGGGTGGCGCTCGCCCGCGCGCTCGCCATCGAACCGTCGGTCCTGCTGGTCGACGAACCGGACGTGGGCGTCGCCGAACCGCGCCGGGAGGCGATGCGGGAGACCCTCCTCGACCTGCGCGGCGAACTCGACGCACCCGTCGTGTACGTCACCTCGGACAGAGAGGAGGCGCTGTCGGTGGCAGACCGCGTCGCGGTAATGGGCGACGGCGTCGTCCACCAGGTCGGGTCGCCGGAGGCGGTCTACCGCCGGCCCGCAGACGCGTTCGTCGCCGACTACCTCGGCGGCGCGAACCTGCTCTCCGGGACGGTGGAGGCGGTCGGCCCCGGCGGCTACACGGTCGACCTCGAGGTGGGCGAGACGGTGGTGCTGAGCGACGCCACGGGCGCGGACGCGAACGTCCGCGAGGGGAAGTCGGTCACGGTCCTGTTCCGCCCCGAGCTGTTCTACCTCCACCCCCGCGACTACGGCGGCGACGCCGACAACCGGTTCGAGGGCGTCGTCGCCGACGCGACGTTCGTGGGCGACCGGGTGGAGTACGACGTCGACGTCGGGGGCGAACGCCTGCTCGTGGCCCAGCAGAATCTCGAGGGGAACGACCGCTACGGTGCCGGCGACGACGTCGTCCTCACGTTCAGTCGCGGGTCGCCGTTCGTCGTCCCCGGAGGGGAGGAGTAGCGATGGCAGACGAGACGGGTCCCGGGCTGTCGGACGCCCGCAGGCGGATCGACCGCGTGCCGGTCGTCCACGACCGGGTGGTGCGGTGTCTCAACCGCTACAAGACCAGGCCCTACGCGGGGTACCTGCTCGCCGGCCCCTACCTCGCCTACTGGTTCGCGCTGTTTCTCCTCCCGCTCGTGTTCACGCTCATCGTGAGCGGGTACGAGAACGTCGCCGGCGGGACGGTGACCGCGACGCTCACGCTCGCGAACTACGCGACCGTCTTCGCGTCCGACGCGTACCTGCGGGTCCTGCTGGTCACCGTGGGCGTGGCGACGGTGGCGACGCTCGTCGCCGTCGCGGGGGCGTACCCGCTCGCGTACTTCGTCGCGTTCTCGCCGCGGCGGCGGACTGGACCGCTGGTCGCGGCTCTCGTCGCCGCGCTCCTCGCCGGGAGCGTCGTCCGGGCGCTCGGCTGGTTCGTGCTGCTCGGTCCCGGTGCCCCCCAGTCGGTCGGCGCGGAGGTCCTGGACGGCAGGCTGTTGCACACGAGCTGGGGCGTCACCGTCGCCGTCGCCTCCGTCGTGCTGCCGGTGACGGTGCTCGTTCTCGCCCGGTCGCTCCGGCGGGTCGACGCGGCGCTGGTCGAGGCGGCCTACGCGCTCGGGGGGAGCCCCCTGCAGTCGTTCGTCTACGTGACGGTCCCGCTGTCGGTTCCGGGGGTCGTCAGCGCGACGGTGGTCACGTTCGTCCTGTCGATGGGCGCGTTCGCCGTCGCGGTGTTCGTCGGCCCGGCGGTGCCGATGCTCGCGCCCGCTGTCTACGCCTCGACGGCGGAGACGAACTGGCCGCTCGCGGCGGCCCTCGCGGTGGTTCTCGGCGGCGTCTCGCTCGCACTCGCCGCGGTGCGAGGGTACGCCGTCGCCGAACTCTCGGTCGACGGGGGTGACGGGCCGTGAGCGACGACGCGGACGGCGCGGACCGCTCCCGCCGGTTCAGATTCGCGGGGGCGCTGAACCGCGTCGACCTGTCGCGGGCCGTCGGCGGGGTCCGGGTCGTCCGGGCGGCGTACGCGACCCTGCTGGGTCTCGTCCTCGCGTACCTGTTCGGACCGCTGCTGGTGCTCCTGCCCGCGAGCGTCTCGGCCGGCGACCTGCACACGGTGCTCACCGGCGGCGTCACGCTCTCGTGGTACGCGAACCTGCTCGCTCGGCCGTGGCTCGAATCGCTCGCGGTCACCGTCGCGTACTCGCTTCTCTCCACCGTCGTCGCCGTCGCGCTGGGCGGGTCCGTCGCCTTCGCAGTCGAGCGGTTCGACCTCGACCTCCGGCGGTCGCTCACCGCGACCACGCTGTGGCCGCTGGCGCTCCCACAGGTGGTCCTCGGGTTCGGGCTGTTTCTCGTCCTCGGGCAGTACGGGCTCGTCGGGAACACGTTCGGCCTCGCGATGGCCGTCTCGGTGTTCGCCACGCCGTTCGCCAGCAGGAGCGTCGCGTCGAGGCTCCGGTCGCTCGACCGCCGGTTCGAGGAGGTGGCGTACACGCTCGGAGCCGACGAGGTGCAGACGTTCGCCCACGTCACGCTCCCGGCGCTCGCGCCGGGGCTGTTCGCGGCCGCGGCCTTCGCCTTCGTCGTGAGCGTCACGAACCTGCAGCTGGCCCTGTTCCTGCATGGTCCCGGCGCGGTGCCCCTCGCGGTGCGTCTGTTCGACGGGGCACAGACCGCGGCGACGCCCGTCGCCGCCGCCGTGGCCACCGTCGACGTGGTCGTCGCCGTCGTCGCCGCCGCCGCCGTCGAGCGAACCGTCGGCGTCGGCGAGTCGCTGCTCCGGTGAGCGACGTCGGCATCGCGTTCCGGCATCCCTCGGTGCGCGGTGGGGCCCCGCGCCGTCCGGAGATATCACGCGTGGTAACCGAGACGGGAAGGTTATGGTTCACCCCTCGAAACTGGCGGGAGAACGGACTGACGAGTGCGGCGACCGGCGCGAGCGAGGGCGACGGTGCCGACCGACGCGGACCGAACACGATGACAGGAGACAGGATACACGTACTGCAGACCGGCGAGAGTGACGCACAGAGCCCGGACGTGACGGAGGTGCTGTCGGCCGGCGGGTTCGAGGTGACGGCGGCGGAAGCGCCCGCGTCCCTCGCGGAGTCGACCGCCGACTGCGTCGTCGCGGTGGCAACTGACCCGGAGTCGGCGACTGACAGCCCTGAGTCGACC
>JBDGSQ010000057.1:3742-6088 GCA_042217455.1 Haloferacaceae archaeon
GACCGCGGGAACGGCGGCGCTCGTGGCGCGACTCCAGGGCGACGACAGCCCGCCCTGCATCGTCGTCACCGCCGACCGGAGCGACCCGGTCGTCGCGGAGGCGCTCACGGCCGGCGCGACGGACGTCTGCGTCTGGAGCGACGACGCGGACGGACGCCTCCTCTGTGCCCGCGTCCGGAACGCGGTCGAGCACGACCGGTCGATGCGGGCGCTCAGAGAGAACAGAGACCGCTTCGACCGCGCGCAGGAACTCGCCAGCGTCGGGAGCTGGGAGCGGGACGTCGAGACGAGAGCGCTCACGTGGTCCGACGAGACGTACCGCATCTTCGGGTACGACCCCGAGACGTTCGAGGTGACCTACGAGGCGTTCTTCGACGCGATTCACCCCGACGACCGGACCGAGGTCAGGGAGGCCATCGAGCGCGCCCTCGACGGGGGCGAGACGTACGACGTCGAACACCGCATCGTCCGCCCCGACGGCGAGGAGCGAGTCGTCCGCGAGCACGGCGAGATAACGTTCGAGGGCGGCGAACCGAGCCACGTCCTCGGGACCGTCCAGGACGTCACAGAGCGGGCGGCGCGGGAGAAACAGCTAGAGCGGTACCGGAACATCGTCGAGAACCTCCCGGTGGGCGTCTGGCGGACCACGCCGGGCGACACAGGGGAGTTCCTCGAGGTCAACCCCGAGATGGTGTCGCTGCTCGGCGCGGACTCAGCGGAGGACCTGCTCGACCGGGACCCGCGCCAGTTCTACAAGTACGCGGAGGACCGCGAGGAGTTCACCCGGCAGATTACAGACCGTGGCGTGGTCGAACAGCACGAGGTGCGACTCGAGACCCTCGACGGCGGCGAGCTGTGGGGGTCGATAACGGCGATCGCAACCGAGACGCCGTCGGACGAGACGTACTTCGACGGGATGGTCGTGGACGTCACAGAGCGCAAGGAGCTAGAGCGCAAGCGAGAGCGGAGCGAACGCAAGTTCCGGGCCTTCGCCGAGACGAGTTACGACTCGTTCTACCGGTTCGACCGGGAGGGGAGATACACCTACGCGTCGCCGGCCACGAGACACGTCACCGGCTACGAGCCGGAGGACCTGCTCGGACAGCAGTTCTCGGAGGTGATTCACCCGGACGAGCACCGCACGGCGCTCGAAGCGTTCGACCGGGTCATCGACGGCGAGGGCGTCGAGGGGCTGACGCTGCGGCTCCAGCGCGCGGACGGCTCGCGCGGCCACGTCAGCGTGAACGTCGTCCCCATCCGCGAGGACGGCGAGGTCGTGGGCGCACAGGGCATCGCCCGGGACGTCACAGAGCGCGTCGAACGCGAGCGCGAACTGGAACACTCCCGCAAGAAGTTCCGGACGCTCCTCGAGGCGGCCCCGGACGCCATCCTCATCGCGGACGCCGAGACGGGCGAACTCCGGGAGGTGAACCGGGCCGCCGCGGAGATGTTCGGCCGGTCGGAAGACGAGCTGCTCGGGATGACACAGGACGAACTGCACCCGGACGGCGAGCGCGAGCGCTACCGGCGGGCGTTCGCCGAGGCCCTCGAACGGCCGCAGACGACCCTCGAGACGTTCGACGGCGACTGGGTGTACGCGGTGGACGCAGACGGAGAGCGGACGCCCGTGGAGATAAACACGAAGCTCGTCGAACTCGACGATCAGACCCTCGTTCACGGCATCTTCCGCGACATCACAGAGCGGAAGGCGCGCGAGGAGAAACTCCGCGACTACCAGACCCGCCTGCAGGAGACCATCGACGAACTGGAGCGCTCGAACGAGGAGCTCGAGCAGTTCGCGTACATCGCCTCCCACGACCTGCAGGAGCCGCTCCGGATGGTGTCGAGCTACCTCGACCTGCTGGCCGCGGAGTACGAGGGCGAACTCGACGAGGAGGCGGACGAGTACATCGAGTTCGCCGTCGACGGCGCGAACCGGATGCGACGGCTCATCGACGACCTGCTGAAGTACTCCCGCGTCCAGACGCACGGCGGGGAGTTCGAGACCACCTCCGCGGACGAGGCGCTCGACGAGGCGCTGACGAATCTCTCTGTCGCCATCGACGAGAGCGACGCGACGGTGACCCGAGCGCCGCTCCCGCCGGTCACCGCGGACCGAAACCAGCTGGTCCAGCTGTTCCAGAACCTCGTCTCGAACGCCGTCGAGTACTCGGGAACGGAGCCGCCGGAGATTCACGTCGACGCGGAGCGCCGCGGGGACGCAGTCGAGATATCCGTCGCAGACGACGGCGTCGGTATCGACCCGGACCAGCAGGAGCGCATCTTCGAGATATTCACCCGCGGGGACCGGCGCAGCGGCGAGGACGGGACCGGCGTCGGCCTCGC
>JBDGSQ010000063.1:0-6003 GCA_042217455.1 Haloferacaceae archaeon
CGCCGGCGGCGACGGCGACGGCTACGGCATCGGCGGGAACCACTTCATGCACACGGCCCGCGAGAACCACGACATCACCTACATCGTGTTCGACAACGAGGTCTTCGGCCTCACGAAGGGGCAGACCTCCCCGACGTCGCCGAAGGGGCACAAGTCCAAGACCCAGCCCCACGGGTCGGCGAAGGACCCGGTCAGGCCGCTGTCGCTGTCGCTGACCTCCGGTGCCTCGTTCGTCGCGCGGACGGCCGCGGTCAACCCGAACCAGGCACAGGAGATCATCGTCGAGGCCATCCAGCACGACGGCTTCTCCCACGTCGACTTCCTCACGCAGTGTCCGACGTGGAACAAGGACGCCCGCCAGTACGTCCCGTACACGGACGTCAACGACTCTGAGGACTACGAGTTCGACGTCGGTAACCGTCAGGAGGCCGCCGAAATGATGCGGACCGCCGAGAACGCCCTCTACGAGGGCGAGGTGCTCACCGGCCGGTTCTACAGGGACGAGGACCGCCCCTCCTACCAGCAGGAGAAACAGGATATCGGCGAGATGCCCGACGAACCGCTCGCAGAGCGCTACTTCGACGGGGACTACGAGTGGGAGCGGTCCTACGACCGGTTCCTCGACAAGCACAAGTAACGCCCGCCGGACCCCCGCTCTTTCGGAGACGCCACCGCCGCGACGGGTCGCCACGGCGTTCCACAGACCGCACCGAGCGAGGGCGCCCTCCCGTCTCCGCCACGTCCGTTTCGACAGGTCGCAAACCGTTTTCTTGTTCGGAAGATATTTTTTCCGCCACCGGAAACAATCTCTCATGGGAAGCACCGCTACGGAAAGCCGCATCCTCGCTGTCCTGGAGGAGGATGCGCAGGCCTCTTACTCGGATATCGCAGAGCGGGCGGGCGTCTCGAAGCCGACGGTCCGGAAGTACATCCAGAAACTCGAAGACGAGGGCGTCATCGTCGGCTACTCCGCCGACGTGAACCCGAAGAAGCTGTCGAGTCAGTCCATCGCGTGGGTCGGAATCGACGTCGAGAGCGAGCAGTACGTCGGCGCGACCCGGGCGCTGAAGGCCCTCGACGCCGTCGAGTCGCTGTACACCTCCTCGGGCGACCACATGCTGATGGCGGAGGTCCGCGAGCGTGACGGCGACGCCCTCGGCGACGTCATCAGCGACGACATCCTCTCTATCGACGGCGTCACCGCCGCTCACCCCTCGTTCCTGCAGGAACGGCTCAAGTGACCCGCGGGCCGGTCGCGACGGAGTCCCACCGGTAATCGTCACACGCTCCGCGTGCGTCTCTCGCTTTCGCGTTCGCTCTCCGCGACGCTCCTCTCGGACGTTCGCTCTCCGCGCTCACCCACGCTCTCTCCGCGCCTTCGTTCCCCGTCCGGTCCGGTTCACTTTCACCGCGGCGTGGGAAGGTTAACGGCGTCCGCCGCACCATCGACACACATGGCGGGCGAGACGCTCCCCGGGACCGACGACGGCGACCCCGAGCGCATCGTCTGTCACGTGGACATGGACTGCTTCTACGCCTCCTGTGAGCGCCTCCGGGAACCGGCGCTGGAGGGCGAACCCGTCGTGGTCGGGATGGGGTACGAGGAGGGAGAGTCCCACGGGGCCGTCGCCACCGCGAGCTACGAGGCCCGCGAGTACGGCGTCGAGAGCGCCCAGCCCATCTCGCAGGCTCTCGACGCACTCACGCCTGTCGAGCGGGCGGACGGCGACGGACCGGCGGGGCACTACCGGCCGGTCGACATGGAGTACTACCGGGGCGTCGCCGCCGAGATAAAGGAGATTCTACGCGACTGCGCCGACGTGGTCCGGGAGGTGAGCGTCGACGAGGCCTACCTCGACGTGACCGACCGGACCGCGTGGACCGACGTCGGGGACGGCCGCACCCTCGCGGAGGGGTACGCGCGGTACGTCAAAGACCGCATCCGCCGGGAGGTGGGCGTCCCGGCGAGCGTCGGCGTCGCGCCGAACATGAGCACCGCGAAGGTCGCGAGCGACTACGACAAGCCGAACGGCCTCGTGGTCGTCAGGCCGGGCGAGGTCCGCGAGTTCCTGGCACCGCTCCCCGTCGAGGAGGTCCACGGGGTCGGCCCGGTGACCGCGCGCGAACTCGGGGACCTCGGCATCGAGACGGCGGGGGACCTCGCCGACGCCGACCCGGCGGCCCTCGAGGACCGCTTCGGCAGTCGGGGTCGCGAGTTACACGACCGCGCCCGCGGCCGCGACGAACGGGAGGTGACCCCGACGGGGCGACCCAAGAGCCTCTCGCGCGAGTCGGCCTTCCCGGAGGCGACGACGGACCACGGGGCCGTCAGGGAGACGGCGGCGGCGCTGGCGGCGGACGTGGCAGAGCGCGCACGCTCCCGCGGGGCGATGTACCGGACCATCGGCGTCAAGGTGGTCACGCCGCCATACGACGTGAACACCCGCGCCCGGTCGCTCCCCGGCCCCGTCGACGAACCGGAACTCGTCTCGGAGGTGGCGCTCGAACTGCTCGCGGAGTTCCGGGAGTCGCCGGTGCGGAAAGTCGGCGTCCGGGTCTCGAAGCTGAGTTTCGCAGACGAGGACCAGGCGAGCCTCGACGGGTGGGCGGGGCGCGAGGCCGACGCCGGGGGCCGACCGGACCCGAACGAACCGGGTCGACAGCGGCGACGCGGGGGACAGGCGTCGCTCACTGACTTCGACGGGTGACAGGCGTCGCTCACCGACTTCGACGGGTGACGTGCGGTCAGCGCCCGCGGCGGACCGTCGAGCGACAGCAGGAACTATGAGGGCGGGGAGAGGAACCCGACCAACAGATGACGGAGACCATCACGGTTGCGGACGTGAGTGCCGGTCCGGGCGGCGGCGAGGGAACGCCGGGCGACTCGGTCGACCTCCCCGTCGTGGAGATTCTCACCGGACGCGGCTTCATCACGGGGAAGTCGGGCTCCGGCAAGTCGAACACCGCGTCGGTGCTCATAGAGCGCCTGCTCTCGAACAACTTCCCGGTGCTCATCGTCGACACCGACGGCGAGTACTACGGGCTGAAAGAGGAGTTCGAGATTCTCCACGTCGGGGCCGACGAGGAGTGCGACATCCAGGTCAGCCCGGAGCACGCAGAGAAGATCGCCAACCTCGCGCTCGAACAGAACGTCCCCATCATCCTCGACGTCTCGGGCTACCTCGACGAGTCGGACGCGAAAGAGCTCCTCCTCGAGGTGTCGAGACAGCTCTTCGCGAAGGAGAAGAAGCTGAAGAAGCCGTTCCTGATGGTCGTCGAGGAGGTCCACGAGTACATCCCGGAGGGCGGCGGGATGGACGAGGCGGGCAAGATGCTCATCAAGATCGGCAAGCGCGGACGCAAACACGGCCTCGGCATCGCCGGCATCAGCCAGCGCCCCGCCGACGTCAAGAAGGACTTCATCACCCAGTGCGACTGGCTCGTCTGGCACCGGCTCACGTGGGGCAACGACACGAAGGTCGTCCAGCGCATCCTCGGGAGCGAGTACGCGGACGCCATCGAGGACATGGCCGACGGCGAGGGGTTCCTGATGACCGACTGGAGCGAGACCATTCGCCGGGTGCAGTTCCACCGCAAGACCACCTTCGACGCGGGTGCCACGCCCGGCCTCGACGACTTCGAGCGCCCCGAACTCAAGTCGGTCAGCGAGAACCTCGTCTCCGAACTGGAGCAGATAAGCGACGAGCAGGCCCGCCGGGAGAGCGAACTCGCCGACCTCCGCCAGACCCTCGACGAGAAGGACCGCCGCATCCGCGAACTCGAACGCGAACTCGAGGAGGCCCGCGACCTGAGCCGGATGGCCGACAAGTTCGCGCAGGCGATGCTCGGACGCTCGCAGGCGTCCTACCGCGGCGGCGACGGCAGGAGCGAGGCCCAGCGGAAGCGCGCGGCGCGCGACGCCGCGAGCGGACAGCGCGACCTGAACGAGTACGAACGCGACGCCGCGGAGCGCGACGACCCGGAGGCCGCCGGCGGCGACGTGGCCGAACGGGACCCACAGACGGCCGCCTCCGGTGACGACGCGTCGGGGACCGGGGCGACCCCCGACGACGGCGCGACTCCGGACGACCCGGAGGACGCCGCCGGCTCGGTCCGGGGCGACACGGACGGGAGCGGCCACGAGAACCAGTACGACTGGACGCTCTCGCCCGACGACACCGAGCGGGCGGACCCCGAGTCGGCCCTCGACTCGGTCGACGAGACGTGGCTGTCGGTTCTCGACGACGACGAACAGCGCCCCGTCGTCGCCCGGCTGGCCTCGCTCGTCGCCGGCCTCGACCCCGTCTCGCGGCGGATGCTCGGCCACTACCGGATCGCCGGCGCGACCGACCCCGTCGCGGCCCACGTCGCGGTCGGCGAGTCGGGCGACAGGCGACTGGCCTACAGCCGTAACCGGCCGCTCCGCGAGGCGGGGCTCGTCGAACACGCGGGACAGGACCAGTACCGCTACGCGCTCCCGGACCTCGTCCGCGCGGAGCACGCGGACCGGCTCGACGAGTCCGAGGTGCGCGAGGTCGTCGAGACGCTCGAACACGCCTTCATGGGCGGCGGACCGCCGGGCGAGCGAGAGGGTATGCGTGACCGTGCGGGAGGCGACGGACCGGCGAACGATGGGAAGGACGGTGAGAGCAACGGACTGGCGGGCGACGGGAACGACGACGAGAGCGACGGCGGCGAGCGCGGGGGCGACCCGAGCGAGAGCGCGGTGAACGGAGAGAGCGACACCGGCGACGACCCGACCGGCGGCGTCGACGCGAAGTCCTGACCGGCGGCCGCGAGACCGGCGACTCGCTACTGTGGTGTCCGAGCGCGACTCGCTACTGTGGTGTCCGAGCGCGCCGACAGCGACTCGCCACGGTGGGATGCGAAGAGTGCGCCGACAGCGACTCGGCGAACTACAGCGGTTCGACCAGCGCTTCGAGCGCCGCGCGCGGGTCGTCGGCCCTGGCGACGCCGCTGGCGAGGAGGACGCCGCTCGCGCCGAGGTCGGCGGCCGCGGTCACGTCGTCGCCGTCGGAGATGCCCGCGCCGCAGTAGACGTCGACCGACTCGTCGACGGCGGCGGCGGCGGCGACGGCGTCCTCCACGACGTCGGGGTCGGCCGTGCTCACCGAAACGTCGCCGCCGATGAGCGCCGGCGGTTCGACGGCGACGGCGTCCGGTCCGAGGGCGGCGGCCGCGCTCACCTGCCGGGGGTTGTTGGCGCAGACGACCGTTTCGAGGCCGGCGCGTTCCGCAGCGCGGACCGCCCCGTCGACGTTCGCGAGCGTGAGGCGCTTCTCGGAGTGGTTGACGAGGGTCCCGGTCGCGCCCGCGTCGGCGACTGCCTCGGCGAGTGTGCTGCCGGTGTGGCTGCCGTGGCCGCTGGCGTCGACGTGCTGGGCCCACGTCTCGACGCCCGTCTCCGCGACTCGTTCGAGGTGTGCCGCCTGCGGCGCGACGCCGACGCGGACGCCGGACGCCTCGGCGACGTCGCGCGCGGCGGTGGCGACGTCGACCGGGTCACACGGGTACGCCTTCAGGTTGACGAGGACGAACATGTCGGTAGAGGACGAGTGGAGACTCAAGTAGTTGCCCATCTCGCGTCGGTGGCGGCGCCCCCCGACGACGAGTGACGGTCGGTGGCGTGACTCGGAATCGACGTGTCGGCGCGGGCCTGCGGGACGGCGCTGTTCGAGTCGCGTCGTGCGGTGGCGCTACTCGCCGTAGGTGACGACGACCTCGCCGTCCGCGTGGACGGTCACCTGACAGCCGGCGTAGGGGAAGGTGACGTATCCGCTCTCGCGGGCGTCACCGCGCAGCGAGTCGGAGAACAGACGTTCCAGCGCGTCCGGATTGATGGCCTCGACGAGCGGCGTCAGTTCTCGGGAACTGACTCCCTGCAGTCGAGATACCGCCTCGACGATCGTCATGATGAGGTCGTCTTTCGTCGCCTCCGCCCGCACGAGTGATGGTTCGAACGAGTTCAGTTGTTCATCTGTG
>JBDGSQ010000024.1:0-5995 GCA_042217455.1 Haloferacaceae archaeon
TGCTAACTCTGTGGCGTCAAGCCTCCGGGGTTCGAATCCCCGCCGCAACGCTCACACCCGACATTCCAGACATGAGTGCAGAAGAACCACAGGACGACTCGGCGGAGGAGGAAGAGAACCTCCGATACTTCGTCCGCATCGGGCAAACGGACCTCGATGGGACGAAGACCGTCGAGCGGTCTCTGACCGACATGAACGGTATCGGCAAGCGCACGGCGCGCGTCATTGCCGACACCGCTGGGGTCGACCGACACGCCACATTCGGGCGACTGGAGGACGAGGAGATCGACGCCGTCACCGACGTCGTCGAGAACCTCGAAGCCCACGTCCCCGAGTGGATGGTCAATCGCCGGCAGGACTTCTTCAGCGGCGAGTCCAGCCACGAGATCGGAAGCGACCTCCAGCAGACGCGTCGCCACGACATCAACCGGATGAAGATGATCGACTCCTACAGGGGCGTCCGCCACAAGCGCGGACAGAAGGTGCGCGGACAGCGCACGAAGTCCACTGGACGTACCGAGGGGACCATCGGCGTCAACGTCGAGCAGATTCGCGAGGAAGCAGAAGAGGAGGCTGAAAGCGAATGACGACCGGCAAGAACACCAAGTTCTACGAGACGCCGAACCACCCGTACCAGGGCGACCGAATCGCACAGGAGGGCGACCTCCTCGGGCGCTACGGGCTCAAGAACAAAGAGGAACTGTGGCGCGCGCAGTCACAGCTCCGGTCGATGCGCCGCGAGGCCCGCCGACTGCTCGGCGAGGCGCAGGGCGACGTCGACGAGGCCCAGGCCGCCGGTTCGGAGTTCGTCGCCCGCCTGCGGAAGATGGGCATCCTCAACCGCGAAGACGAGATCAGTCAGGTCCTGTCGCTCGACGTGACGGACCTGCTGGAGCGCCGCCTCCAGACCGTCGTCTACCGGAAGGGGCTCGCGCACACGCCCCAGCAGGCGCGACAGTTCATCTCCCACGGCCACGTCACCGTCGACGGCGCCCGGGTGACCCGCCCCTCGAAGAAAGTCACCGTCGGCGAGGAGGACCTCGTCGCTTTCGACGAGAACAGTGCGCTCTCGGACGAACTCCACCCTGAACGCGCGGAGGCCCAGGAATGAGCGAGACGCAGGACGACAAGTGGGGCATCGCCCACGTACACGCATCGTTCAACAACACGCTGATAACCGTCACCGACCAGACCGGCGCGGAGACCATCGCGAAGTCCTCCGGCGGGACGGTCGTGAAGCAGAACCGGGACGAGGCGTCGCCCTACGCCGCCATGCAGATGGCCGAGGTCGTCGCCGAAGAGGTGCAGGCCGCCGGCATCGAGGGCGTCCACGTTCGCGTGCGAGGCCCCGGCGGGAACCGGACGAAGTCTCCGGGTCCCGGCGCGCAGGCGACGATTCGGGCGCTCGCCCGCGCCGGCCTCGAGATCGGCCGCATCGAGGACGTGACGCCGATACCTCACGACGGCACGCGTCCGCCGAAGAACAACCGACTCTAACACGATGACAGACGGATTCGAGGTCGAGTTCATCGAACGCGACGAACGGGAGGCCCGCATCCTCGTGCGAGGGTTGACGCCGGCGTTCGCCAACGGCATCCGCCGGGCGATGATCGCCGACGTGCCGACGCTCTCTATCGACACCGTCAGGTTCGTCGAGAACTCGTCGGTCATGTTCGACGAGATGATCGCGCTCCGGCTCGGGCTCGTCCCGCTGACCACGCCGCTCGACGACTACGAAATCGGCGACGAGATCACCCTGGCGCTCGACGTCGAGGGGCCGGCGACGGCGTACTCCGGCGACCTCGAGACGGCCGACGAACTCGTCCAGCCGGCCGACGAGAACGTGCCCATCATCGAGCTGAAGCCGAACCAGCGCCTCGAGTTCGAGGCCGAGGCGAAACTCGACACGGGCAAGAGCCACGCCAAGCACCAGGGCGGCGTGGCCGTCGGCTACCGGCACCTCCAGCGGGTGGAGGTCGTCGGCGACGCCGGCGAGTTCGACGAGGGAGAGCCCAACGTCCTCCGCGGGGTCATCGAGACCGAGGAGGGCGAACTCGTCCCCACGAGCGAGTTCGACCACGACCTCACGAACCGGTTCCCCGGCAAGGAGGTCGAGGTACACGACGTTCCGAACGCGTTCGTCTTCCACGTGGAGACCGACGGGTCGATGAACGTCGAGGAACTGTTCCTGCGCGCGATCGAGTCCATCGACATGCGCGCGGCAGAGCTAGCAGAGAAGGTCGCAGTCTGAGACGTATGTCCCCTTCACCCACCACCCCACGACGGACGCGCCCCCGGTACGACGAGCGCGCGCGCCGTCGCCCGGCCGCCGGACGGCGGACCGAAAGTGGTTTGAAGGGGCACGCAGTACGGCAGTATGCGTGCAGGGATAGCCAAGTCTGGCCAACGGCGCAGCGTTCAGGGCGCTGTCTCGTAGGAGTCCGCAGGTTCAAATCCTGCTCCCTGCACTCCACTTCTCTCGACACCCGACCGCAGAGCGTCGGGCGTCTCTTCGTCGGCTTCCACTCCGGGGGCCGGCGCTCCGGTTCCCGCCCCTTCGGGGCGGCGGGCCACGTTACAGGAGGACAACTATGAGCAAGACCAACCCGAGACTGCAGAGTCTCATTGCCGAGCTGAAGGCGGTCGCCCGCGACTCCGGTGCCGGCGTCTGGCAGGACGTCGCAGACCGTCTGGAAAAGCCACGGCGCACCCACGCGGAGGTCAACCTCGGGCGGATCGAACGATACGCCCGGGAGGACGAGACCGTCGTCGTACCCGGTAAGGTACTGGGTAGCGGTGCGCTCGAGAAATCCGTCACCGTCGCCGCCGTCGACTTCTCCTCGACCGCGAGGAAGAAGATCGACCAGGTCGGCGAACCGGTGACGCTGGAACAGGTCGTACAGAACAACCCCGACGGCACGAACGTGCGGGTGATTCGATGAATCTCTCGGAGTTCGACGCGGACGTCGTCGTCGACGCCCGCGACTGCATCATGGGCCGCGTCGCCAGCGAGGTGAGCCAGCGGGCCCTCGACGGCGAGACGGTCGCCGTCGTCAACGCCGAACGGGCCGTCATCACCGGCAGCGAGGAGGACGTGATGGGCCGCTACGAGACGCGCGCCGAGCTCGGCTCGGACCGCGGCCCCTACTACCCCAAGCGCCCGGACCGCATCTTCAAGCGCGCGATCCGCGGCATGCTGCCGTACAAGAGCCAGCGCGGCCGCGAGGCCTTCGAGAACGTCCGCGTCTACGTGGGCGACCCCTTCGACGAGGAGGGCGAGGTCCTCGACGGCACCTCGCTGGATCGGCTCTCGAACATCAAGTTCGTCACCCTCGGTGACGTCTCCGAGACCCTGGGTGCTAACGTCACATGGTAACCAACACGAGCGGAAAGAAGAAGACGGCCATCGCCCGCGCCACCGTGCGCGACGGCGAGGGTCGCGTTCGAATCAACTCCCAGCCCGTCGAACTCGTCGAACCGGAGATGGCTCGCCTGAAGATGCTGGAACCGTTCCGCATCGCCGGCGACGAGCTCCGCGACGGGGTCGACATCGACGTCACCGTCAACGGCGGCGGCTTCAGCGGGCAGGCAGACGCCGTCCGCACCGCCGTCGCGCGAGGGCTGGTGCAGCACCGAAACGACGCCGAACTCCGCGACGCGTTCATGGAGTTCGACCGGTCGCTCCTGGTGAACGACGTGCGCCAGTCCGAACCGAAGAAGTGGGGAGGCCCCGGCGCCCGCGCCCGCTACCAGAAATCCTACCGCTGAGGTGATCCACCCATGATGATACCAGTCCGGTGTTTCACGTGCGGCAACGTGGTCGGTGAGCACTGGGAAGAGTTCAAGGCCCGCGCCCGCGAGGGAGACGAAGACCCCGCCGAGGTACTCGACGACCTCGGCGTCGACCGCCACTGCTGCCGGCGGATGCTGGTATCGCACGAAGACCTCGTCGACGTCGTCTCCCCGTACCAATAATGCAGCGCTACAACCGCTACGAGAAGGCCCGGATCCTCGGTGCGCGAGCACTGCAGGTGTCCTACGGGGCACCGGTGCTCGTCGACACCGACCAGTCCGAGCCGATTCTCATCGCCGCCGAGGAGTACGACGCCGGCGTCCTGCCGTTCACGGTCAAGCGGGAGGGGAGATGACGCTCGTCACCGCTGTCTCCCTCCGTCGGGTCCTCGACTCGCGGGGGAATCCGACGGTCGAGGCGGACGTCCTCACCGAGTCCGGCGGATTCGGGCGGGCGGCCGCACCGAGCGGCGCGAGCACCGGCGAGTACGAGGCGATAGAGCTCCCCCCGAACGAGGCCATCGCCGCGGCGCGCAAGCACGCCGTCCCGAGACTGGTCGGCGAGGTGCACGCCGGCAACCAGCGCGAGGTGGACGCCACGCTCCGCGCGGCGGATGGGACGGAGAACTTCTCCGAGATCGGTGCCAACAGCGCGGTGGCCATCTCGATGGCGGCCGCGAAGGCCGGTGCCGACGTCGTCGGCGCGCCGCTGTACCAGCACCTCGGCGGCGCGTTCCGCGGCGACAACTTCCCGATTCCGCTCGGAAACGTCGTCGGCGGCGGCGAACACGCAAAGGAGGCGACCGACATCCAGGAGTTCCTCGCCGCCCCCGTCGGCGCGCCGAGCGTTCAGGAAGCGGTCTTCGCCAACGCCGCGGTCCACGCGCGCGTCTCGGAGCTGCTCGACGAGCGCGGCGTGCCGGCAGCGAAGGGCGACGAGGGCGCGTGGGCGCCCGCCGTCAGCGACGCCGAGGCGTTCGAGGTGATGGCGGAGGCCGTCGCCGACGTCGAGGACGAGCGCGGCTTCGAGATTCGATTCGGTCTCGACGTCGCCGCCTCGGAGCTCTACGACGCCGAGGAGGGCGTCTACCGCTACGGGGGCGCGACCCGGACGACCGACGAACAGGTCGACTACGTCGCCGACCTCGTCGCCGAGTACGACCTCGCGTACGTCGAGGACCCGCTCGACGAGAACGACTACGACGGCTTCGCGGCCCTCACGGAGCGCGTCGGCGACCGGACGCTCGTCTGCGGCGACGACCTCTTCGTCACGAACGTCGCGCGCCTGCAGACGGGCATCGACCGCGGCGCGGCCAACAGCATCCTCGTCAAGCCGAACCAGATCGGCACGCTGTCGGACGCGGTCGACGCGGTCGAACTCGCCACCCGGAACGGATACGACGCCGTCATCTCCCACCGCTCCGGAGAGACGGAGGACGCGACCATCGCACACCTCGCCGTGGCGACGAACGCCCCGTTCATCAAGACGGGCGCGGTCGGCGGCGAGCGAACTGCTAAACTCAACGAACTCATCCGCATCGCGGAGGACGCAGTATGAGCGAAAGCGAAAACGACAACGAACCAGAACCAGAGACCGAGGAGGACGTCGAGGCCGAATCCGCCGACGAGGTCGGCGAGGAGGCCGCCGCGTCCGAGACCGAAGCGCAGCCCGCCGAGGAGGCCGCCGAAGAGGCGGCCCCCGAGGCCGAAGCGGAGGAACCGGAAGACGAGGAAGAGGCGTCCCCGTTCGACGAGGACGTCATGCCCGACGAGGAGGCCGACCTCCTCATCCCCGTCGAGGACTACCTCGCCGCCGGGGTCCACATCGGGACCCAGCAGAAGACCAAGGACATGGAGCGGTTCATCCACCGCGTCCGCGACGACGGCCTCTACGTCCTCGACGTGAGCCAGACCGACGAGCGCATCCGCGTCGCCGCGGACTTCCTCGCGAACTACTCGCCGGAGCAGGTCCTCGTGACCTCCTCCCGGCAGTACGGCCGCTACCCGGCAGAGAAGTTCGCCGACGCCATCGGCGCGCGCGCTCGCACCGGGCGCTTCATCCCCGGGACGCTCACGAACCCCGACTACGCCGGCTACATCGAACCCGACGTGGTCGTCGTGACCGACCCCATCGGCGACTCGCAGGCGGTCAAGGAGGCCATCACGGTCGGCATCCCCGTCATCGCCATGTGCGACTCGAACA
>JBDGSQ010000082.1:0-5923 GCA_042217455.1 Haloferacaceae archaeon
GGCGACCCGGTGGACTCCGACGTCGCGCCCGGCGGGACAGTAAACGGTTCAGTCGTGCCCGGCGGGACAGTAAACGGTTCAGTCGCGCCCCGCGGCGGGGGTTGCCCGAGGGCGTACGCCTATGTGGCCGCTCTCCGTTCGGCCGACATGGAGTTCCGAGAGCGCCTTCGCGCCGGAGAACCGGTCGTCGGAAACTGGCTGACGCTGTCTGACCCCGCCGTCGGCGAGATAAGCGCCGGGCTCGGGTTCGACTTCGTCGTCGTCGACACCGAGCACTCGCCGTCGAACCTGGAGACGGTGACGAACGTGATTCGGGGCGTCGAGGCCGCCGGTGACACCGCGCCGCTCGTCCGGGTGCCGTGGAACGACCACGTCCGCATCAAGCGCGTCCTCGACGTCGGTCCCGCGGGCCTGATGTCGCCGATGGTCGACACGGCCGCGGAGGCCGAGTCGTTCGTCGAGGCCGCCCGCTATCCCCCGGAGGGTCGCCGCGGCGTCGCCGGCGCACGGGCCGCCGACTACGGCCTCGACTTCCCCGACTACGTCGAGCGCGCGAACGACGAACTGGTCCTCGTGACGCAGATCGAGTCCGAGACGGCAGTCGAGAACGCCGGCGACATCGCCGCCGTCGACGGCATCGACGCCCTGTTCGTCGGGCCGGCGGACCTCTCGACGGCACTCGGCGACCTCGGCGGGTACTACGACGACCGCTTCGTGGACGCCGTCGAGCGCGTCCTCGACGCCGCGCACGCCGAAGGGGTGCCGGTGGGCACGCTCGCGACGAGCGAGGACCTCGTCGAGCGGTGGGCCGAACTCGGCTACGACTACCAGCTCGTCGGCGTCGACGCCAACTACGTCGTCGAGGGGAGCCAGCGAGCGAAGTCCACCTACGAGGACCTGATGGACGAGCGCGAGTAGGCAGCGCGGCAGTAGGCGCAGTGAGAACAGCACAGCGAGAACGGGCGCAGTGAGAACAGCACAGCGAGAACGGGCGCAGCGCGAACAGGCAACGGCCCCGGCGGCCGCTCCGGTCACTCGTTCTCGCTGTCGGAGAGCGGGTAGGTCGCTCCCTCGTCGAGCGGATACTTCGGACGGCGGACGCGCTGGTAGTCGTAGCGGTGCGGGTCGAAGGCGGCGAGGCCGGGGCTGTTGACCGTTATCACGTGGCTCGCCATCGGCTCGTAGTCGGCCCGGTAGTGGTTGTTGCTCTTGACGGCGATGACGTCGAAGCGCTCGGGTTGCCGCCCGACGTGTCGCCAGAGTTCGGCGTCGAGCGGCTGCTGGCGCCGTTCGGTGACGACGACGCTGACGGTTCGCCCGTCGCCCGCGTCGCACTCGACCAGCGCCGTCCGCCCGAGGTGGTTCTCGGTGCCCGTCCCCATCGGGCCGGTGTTGCGGAACTCGCCGTCGGTGAGGGCGCTGACGCGCGCCTCGACGTCGAGCGGGTCGGTGAAGCCGCCGTCTCCCTTCCCGCCGAGCGTGAGCGACACGTCCTCGCCGACGCCGGCCGCGACGCAGTCGGCGACCGACTCCGGGTCGTAGACGACGACGAATCCGGCGTTCGCCGCGCCCTGTTCGACGAGTTCGCGGAGGACCGCCGTCTCGTCGCCGGTCCCGCCGCCGCCGGGGTTGTCGCCCGCGTCCGCGAGGACGACCGGGCCGTCGTCGGGACCCGTCTCGTCGAGGCGCGCGAGGGCGTCGCGGACGGCCTCCTCGGGGTCGGGGAAGTCGGCGACGAAGGACTCGCGCGTCTCCCACCACCGGGCGGCGACCGCCCGCGCCGCCTCGTCGGCGGCGGCCCCGTCCTCGCCGACGGCCACGACCGACGGTCCCATCGACGGGATGTCGGCCTTGTGGAAGCCCGGGAAGACGCTGATCTTCTCGACGCCGGGCCGCTCCTCGACGTCGCGGGCGAGCGCCATCAGCTCGGCCATCGGGCCGTCGCGGGTGTTCTGGAGGGGACCGTAGGGGAGCATCGGCGGGCGCTCTATCCGCGTGACGAGGTCGCGGCCGGTGCGCATCGACTCGACCAGCACCCCCATCCCCCGCCTGCCGGTGTCGCCCATGTCGACGTGCGGGTAGGACTCGAAGGCGACGAGGGCGTCTGCGGCCTCGCACATCTCCCGGGTGACGTTCCCGTGGAGGTCGAGCGTCGCCACCACGGGGACGTCGTCGCCGACGACCTCCCGGACCGCCGCGAGGAGCGGTCCCTCGCCGTCGTCGCCGCCCTCGGGGACCATCGCGCCGTGGAGCGAGAGGAAGACGCCGTCCAGTTCGGTCGCACGCTCGCGCGCGACGTCGAGAATCTCCCCGGTGTAGTGGTCGTACGCCTCGCGGGCGACCGGACCGCCGGGCGTCGCGCTCGCGGCGACGGTCGGGACGAGGTCGAGCCCCTCCGCGTCGGCGACGTCGACGGCCCCGCCGACGGTGGTGTTGGTCCCCCGGAGGCGGTCGATCACCTCGTCGCCGGCGTACTCCTGTCGCGCCCGGAACGCGGCGACGTCGGTCGGTGTGGGGGCGAACGTGTTCGTCTCGTGCGAGAACTGTCCGACGAGAACTGTCTCTCTGGCCATGGTGTGTGGTGTCTCCCGACACGCTAAAGCGGCGGGGGTCCCGGCAGGACCGACGGCCGGGCGTGGGCTTATGTCGCGTGGCCGAGAGGCTGGTCCATGGCTCCGAACCGCACCGACCTCGACGCGGAGACGAGGCGCGCCGTCGAATCGTACGTGACAGAGTGGATGCGAGAGAACGACGTGCCGGGTGCGAGCGTCGCCGTCGTCGACGGCGAGGACCTCGTCTACGCGGAGGGGTTCGGCGCGCGCGACGTCGAATCGAACGCCCCGGCGACGCCGGAGACGCTCTACGGAATCGGCTCCTGCACCAAGTCGTTCACGGCCGCGTCCGTCCTGCAGCTCGCGGAGGACGGTCGCGTCTCCACGTCCGACCCCGTGTCCGACTACGTCCCGCGGTTCGCCGACGCGCCGGGCGAGCCGATATCCGTCGCGGAACTGCTCACGCACTCCTCGGGCGTCCCGAGCGACGGCTACGCGTCGCTCCTCATCCCCCGACTGACCGGCGGACCGTACGCGGGGCCGCCGCTCGCCAGCGAGTCCGACTACGACCGCCACGTCGCCCGCGGGGCCGCGGACCGCGTCACCGACCGCGAGGAGTTCTTCTACTACAACTCCGGCTACGCCGTCCTCGGCGAACTCGTCGCGGCGGTCGACGGGCGGTCCTTCGAGCGGTACGTCGGCGAGGAGATACTCGACCCGCTCGGGATGGCCCGCTCGACGTTCGCGCGGGAGGATTTCGAGGCCGACGACGACGCGATGACGCCGTACCGACCGGGCGAGGACGGCCCGAACGCCGCGGACTTCCCCTTCGACGAGCGCATCTACGCCGCGGGCGGCCTGCTCTCGTCGGTGACGGAGCTCTCCCGGTACCTCCGGGCGTACCTGAACGGCGGCACGTTCGACGGCGCGCGAGTCCTCCCGACCGAGCGCGTGGAGTCGATGTTCGAACCGCGGGCCGTCCGCCAGCGCACCGCGGACGGCGACGAGCAGGAGTACGGCTACGGGCTGATGGTACAGGAGTTCCTCGACGACACGCTCGTCGGCCACGGCGGGTCTATCGGCGTCTCGACGGCCTGGCTCGGCTTCCTCCGCGAGGCGGGCGTCGGGGCGGTGGTCCTCACGAACACGTCGCCCGCGCACCACCCGATGGACGTCGGCGCGGGCGTCCTCGCGCACCTCCGGGGCGAGGACCCCGCGGAGACGGTACCGCGGGAGGTGCTGGCGGCGAAGCGCGAGGCTGTCGTCGGCGACTACGAGACGTCGACGGGGGCGCTCGCTGCGACCGTCGAGCGCGAGGGCGGATGCCTGACGCTCACGCTCGGGGAGGGAGAGGCGAGCCAGCGGTTCCCCCTGGTGCCCGAGACGCTGGACCCGGACGACCACAGGTACCGCTCTGTCGGCCCCGACGGGTGGGACGTCCCCGTCCGGTTCGACGTCGACGACGGCGACCCCGACCTGTTCGTCACCCGGTGGCGACTCCACCGGGTGGCGTGACGGCGCGGAATCGCGGGGTGGCGACGACGGCGCGGAATCGCGGGGTGGCGACGACGGCGCGGAATCGCGGGGTGGCGACGACGGCGCGAAACAGTGAGATTGCGGCGCGACCCCGGCGGCGGCGGGCCGTCAGTGCACCCGCACGTCGAGACGCCGCCGCCGGGGGCCGTCGCACTCGACGAGGAGTATCGACTGCCAGGTCCCGAGGTCGAGCGACCCGTCGGTGACCGGGACAGTGACGTCGCGGCCGAGGAGCATCGACCGGAGGTGCGCGTCGGCGTTGTCGTCGATCTCGTCGTGTGCCCATCCGGACTCCGGCGCGAGGTCGGCCACGAACCGCTCGACGTCCCGCAGGAGTCGGGACTCGGCCTCGTTGACCGCGACGCCGGCGGTGGTGTGCTCGACGAAGACGGTGCAGACGCCGGTGGCGTCGTCGGGGAGGAGGCGGGCGACGTCGTCGGTCACGTCGACCACGTCGACGCGTGCACCCGTCTCGACGGTCAGGTTCACGCCGCGGGGTACGACGGCGCGGCGAAAAAGTCGTTCGGCGCGCTCGCGTCGGGCGTGCTCCGAGGCGGCGAGAACACGACTGGTGGGAGACGAATCAGCCGTCGAGAAATCGAGCGGCGGGAGACGAAGCAATCGGCGGGAGACGAGTCAGTCGTCGGCGGCCGCCTGACCGTGCTCCCCGGTGACGGTGGCCGCGTAGGTACAGAAGTTCTCGAAGACGCGCTTGACGCGCGCGGCGGTGTCGACGTTCTCGTCGGTGATGGTGCCGAGGGCGGCGTCGAGTTCGGCCTCGGGGAGGTCCTTGCCCTCGGTGACGCGGAGGGCGGTGTCGCGATCGAACTCGGGGTGGAACTGCAGGCCGAACGTGTGGCCGCGCTGGTAGCCCTGCACCGCGTACTCGTTCTCGGCGATGCGCTGGGACCCCGGCGGGAGGGCGGCGACCGCGTCGTGGTGAGTCGTGAAGGCGACGAACCGCTCGTCGACGCCCTCGAACAGCGGCGAGTCGTCCACCTGTTCGACGTCGTGGTAGCCGAGTTCGTACTCGCCCATGTCCGCCACCTCGCCCCCGAGCGCGTCGGCGATGATCTGGTGGCCGAAGCAGATGCCGAGGAGGGGGATTCCGGCGTCGTCAGCGTTGCTGATCCACGCGCGGAGGTCGTCTATCCACGGTTCGTCCCAGTAGGTCGACGCCTTCGACCCGGTGACGACAGCGGCGGAGACGTCCGCCAGGTCCGGCAGGTCGCCGTCGGTCACGTCGTAGGCGTCGACGTCGCAGGGGAGGTCGCGCACGAAGTTGCGTCTCGCGTTGTCGCTTCCGTACGCGGCGTTCAGCAGGGCCACTGTCTGTGTTGGCATTCGCAGAAAAGTAGGCCCGTACCGTTCTTGAATCTTGTCACCGGGTCGGCGCCGTCGCCCGACTCACGCGTCCGCTCCGGGGGCGGAACGCGACACGCGGTGGGGGAGCGACCGCTCCGCCGCCGACCGGACGACTTTCGTGGTGTCGGGCACAACGGTCCCGACATGGCTAGCTCCAGGAATCGACGCGGTCGGGCGAAGATAGCCCTCGGGCTCTCGCTCGTCTTCGCCGTGGCCATCTTCGCGTACCTCACGCTCACCCGGACCGTCTTTCTGGGTGCCGTCGTGGGACTGCTCGTCGTCGGTGCGGGCTTCTGGGAGTACCGGCGGACCATGCAGGACATCGTGTCAGCAGAACGATTCGAGGCGGAGGCCGAGAAGAACCAGGACCGACAGCGGAGGTGACGCGACGGCCCGCGGCGGTCACCGACCGCCGACGTTCCTCGCCCGCTCCACAGCTGCCGCCGCGGGCACCCCGACTGACGTCGTTT
>JBDGSQ010000080.1:0-2662 GCA_042217455.1 Haloferacaceae archaeon
TTCCGCAGCGGGGCCGGTCACAGTCGCCGCCGGACGGGTGTCGATTTCAAAACGGTATTACATCCGGGGCGCGGCGTACCTACATGGTCGAGAACGTCATCTATCCCGCGTACCTCGATGCCTCCCTGTCGCGGGCCGAGGGGCGGCGCGTCCCGACGGACCAGGCGGTCGAAGAACCGACGGTCGACGAGATAGCCAGCGCGGTCCAGCAGGTCGGGTACGACGCCGTCATCGAGCGCGACGTCACCTACTCCCGCGAGTTCGAGACGCGGGGGCGGGTCGTGGTCAAGGGCGCAGACGACGCGACCAAGAACGACCTCGTGCAGGCCGTCGCCGCCTACGTCCACCTCCTCCGAGAGTGATGCGACGAATCGGCACGGTCTCGCGGACGGCACAGGGTCTCGCAGTGGTTCGCTGCGAGGACGAACGCTACCCCGACATCGGGACCGAGGTGGTCGACGAGTCGCTCTCGACCGCCGGGCGCGTCGTCGACGTGTTCGGGCCGGTCGAGCGCCCCTACGTCGCCGTCTCCCCCGAATCCGGGGTGACGCTCGCGAGCCTCGTGGGCCAGAAGCTCTACGCGCGATAGCGAAATCCCCAAACGGGGGGAGAGTGAACCCGTGGGCATGAACGCCCGCGTGTTCCGGGGTGCGACGTTCGCCGCCCTCGTCTTCTTGCTCGTGCAGGTCGGGTCGCTCGCGCTCGTCCCCACGTTCTTCGCACAGGGGTACCAGACCGTCGAGAACCCCGCGGACCCGGTGAACAGCCTCGTCTACGTCGGTGCGATACTCGTGGCGACGGTGCTGATGCTCGCCGCGTTCCGCTACGACTTCCAGCAGGCCGTCCGGGCGGTCGTCCTGTTCTCCTCGGCGCTGCTCTCGTGGTACGTCTTCAGCGTCGTCCTCCCGAGCGTCCTCCTCGCGGCCGCCCTCTCTGCGGGCGTCGCCGTCGCGCTCCTGCTCTACCCCGAGTGGTACGTCGTCGACACCGCCGGGGTCCTGATGGGCGCCGGCGCCGGCGCGCTGTTCGGCATCAGCTTCGGTCTCCTGCCGGCTATCGTCCTCCTGACCGTCCTCGCCGTCTACGACGCCATCAGCGTCTACGGCACGGAGCACATGCTCAGCCTCGCGGAGGGCGTCATGGACCTCCGCATCCCGGTGGTGCTGGTCATCCCGCTCTCGCTCTCGTACTCGCTCCTCGAAGACGACTTCGCTGGCGCGGCCGGCGTCCACGAGGACGACGACGAGGGCGGGGAGAACGGTATCGACGGCGCGGGAAGCGGTGGCGACAGCGCGGGAAGCGACGTCTCGGCGGGAGCAAACGCCGCCGCCGACGACGGAGCCGACGGTCCGGGGGGCGGCGGGGCCACAGAGCGGGACGCCCTGTTCATCGGCCTCGGCGACGCGGTGATGCCGACGGTGATGGTCGCGAGCGCCGCCTTCTTCTCGCCGGCGACGTCGCTCGGTCTCTCGTGGCTCCCGGCGCTCAACCTCCCGGCGCTGACGTCGATGGTCGGCATCTTCGCCGGCCTGGCGGCGCTCCTCTGGGCGGTCCTGAAAGGCCGGGCGCACGCCGGCCTCCCGCTTTTGAACGGCGGCGCCATCCTCGGCTACCTCGTCGGGTCGTTCGCGGCGGGCGTGCCGCTCCTGCAGGCGCTCGGCGTCGCGCAGTTCCTCTGAGTCGCTCCGTCGCCGGTGTTCGACTCGTGGTCCCCCGTCGCCCGCTCAGTCGCCGCCGTCGCCGTCCTCGCTGTCCTCGTCGCCCGCTCCGGCCCGTACTTTCACGGCCATCCCGGTGTCGAAGTCGCGCATCGCGTCGGCGCCGAGCTCGGCCCGGCCCACGCCGAGCACGGTGTCGTCGGGGAGGACGACGGCCACCTCGTCGCCGATTCGGACGTCGTCGTCGACGTCGCGGACGAACTTCGCGAAGGCGTTGCGGCCGTCGCGGACGAACGGTGCGCTCTCGTCGCCGACGACGACGCGGGCCGCCGGGGGCGAGAGCGCCGCGACGAGTCGCCTGCCGCCCTCGAGACCGAGGGTGAACCGCCCGTCGGTGCCGTAGGTGACGAGGCGCCTGTGGCCCGCGTGAATCTGTCGCGGGCGACCGCTCTTCGACCGGCTTATCTCGACTGTCTCGCCGGCCGGAAAGAGCGCGCCGCCCGCGCCCGCGCCGAACTGGTAGTCGGCGACCGTTCGCAGGCGGGGGACGTCCGATTCGTCGCTCATGGGCGTACTGACGGCGGCGCGCTCAAAGCCCTTCGCCTTTCCCGGCGGACGCGGAAGGAAAGCTATTTGAGCGAGTATCGCAGTCACTCGACACATGAAAGGCGACACGCGCCTCGTTGCGGTCGGGGTGTTCCTCCTCTTTGCGAGCAGTCTCATCTTCCTCCCCACCGGGGTCGGTTCCCCGGTCTCCGCGGTACTCGCCGCCACCGCGGTGGTCGGCCTCCTCGTCGCCGCCTTCAGAGACGACGGACGGCGGGCGGCCTGACACCCGACCCGGAAACTCGGCGTCGGGAGGGAGCCCCGGCGGAAGAACAGCGCAGAGCGGGGAGTCTACAGAGAGTGAGCCCCGAGCGGGGAGTCTGCAGAGAGCGAGCGCCGAACCGGGGTCCGCCTAGAGCAGGAACGTGTCCGACCGCTCGGAGAGGTCGAGGAAGTTG
>JBDGSQ010000080.1:2762-5899 GCA_042217455.1 Haloferacaceae archaeon
GGGGTCCGCCTAGAGCAGGAACGTGTCCGACCGCTCGGAGAGGTCGAGGAAGTTGTCCGCCGCCTCGACCAGTTCGTCCGCCGTCGACTCCTGGAAGGCCATCACCTCGACGCGGACACCCTCGTGTCGCAGGTGCGAACAGAGCCGCGAGAAGTCGCCGTCGCCGGTACAGAGGACGACGGTGTCGACGTGGTTGGCGAGCGTCACGGCGTCGAGGCTCATTCCCACGTCCCAGTCGGCCTTCTTCGACCCGTCGCCGAACGTCTTGATGTCCTTTATCTTGGTCTCGAAGCCGATGTCGACCAGCGCGTCGAAGAAGCGCTCTTCCTCCGGCGAGTCCGCGCGGATGACGTACGCGATGGCGCGGACGAGTTCGCGCTCTGCGACGGCCTTCGAGAGCAGCGAGGAGTAGTCGATGTTGCGCGAGTAGATGCTCTGGGCGGTATGGTAGAGGTTCTGCGCGTCCGCGAGGACCGCGACGCGCTGGTGGGGATGTATCTCGGTCATAGTGCTGGTGCGAGGCGGGTGGCCTAATCAGTTGTGACGGGCGGCGGTCGCCGGGCAGGTCCTGTGCGCGTCGCAAGGTATAAATTCGCCCGGGACTCCACCCAGAACGTGAACGGCACACCCGCCACGCCAGCGGCGACGACCGCGCCGACAGCGGCGGGTGTGCGCGCGCGCTTTTCTAAAAAACGCTCCCGGTAATCGCTCCCGGCGAGCGTAGCGAACTCGTCGCGGGCGGCAGCCGGCTTCCGGGAACGGGCGACGGACCGACGCGACGTGCGGGGCTCGACTGGGTCGAACGCTCGCCGTCGCACGCGACACGCGACACACCACAGCAGATGACACTCACGTTCGGCGGGGTCTACCCCGCCATGACGACTCCCTTCGAGGGAGACGACAGCATCGACTTCGAGACGCTCCGGGCCGACGCGCGACGCCTGGAGGCCGCCGGCGTCGACGGCCTCGTACCGGTCGGGTCGACCGGCGAGTCCGCGACGCTCACCCACGACGAACACGTCCGGGTGGTCGAGGAGGTCGTCGACGCCGTCGACGACGTCCCCGTCATCGCCGGGACGGGCTCGAACGCCACCCGCGAGGCGCTCTCGCTCTCCCGGCGGGCCGCAGACGCCGGGGCCGACGGACTGCTCCTCATCTCGCCGTACTACAACAGGCCGGAACCCGCGGGCATGCTCGAACACTACCTGACCATCGCGGACGCGGTGGACCTCCCGCAGGTCGTCTACAACGTCCCCTCCCGGACGGGCCGGAACGTCGACGTCGACACCGTCGTCGAACTCGCCGGCCACGACAACGTCCGCGGGTACAAGGCCGCGAGCGGGGACCTCGGGCGCGTCTCGGAGATCGTCGAGCGCACCAGCGACGAGGAGTTCGCCGTCCTCTCGGGCGACGACGGCCTGACGCTCCCGATTCTCTCCGTCGGCGGCCGGGGAACCATCTCGGTCGTCGGCAACGTCGAACCCGAGCGGACCTGCGCGATGGTCGGTGCGGCGCTCGATGGGGACTACGACCGCGCCCGCGCCATCCACCACGAACTCGCGCCCCTCGTGCGCCACCTGTTCGTCGAGACCAACCCCATCCCGGTCACGGAGGCCGTGGCGATTCGGGGCTACGGTCCGGGGCGGCTCAGACCGCCCCTCACGCGCCTCTCCGCGGAGTACAGAGAGCGCCTCCGCGACCTGCTCGTCGAGCTCGAGACGTCGGACCCGGCGGAGGTGGCGCCGTGACTCGCCTCGCCGTCACCGGCGCGGCGGGCCGGATGGGCCGGGAGGTGCTCTCGGCGGCGGCAGAGCGCGAGGACCTCACCGTCGTCCTCGCGGTGAACCGCAGTCCCGTCGACGGCAACGTCGCGGGCGTCCCGGTCGAATCGGCGGCGGACCTCCGGTCGTCGCTCGCGGAGCGCGAACCCGAGGTGCTGGTCGACTTCACGGGCCCGTCGTCGAGTGTCGCGTACGCGGAGGCCTGCGCGGACGCAGGGGTCGCCGCCGTCGTCGGGACGACCGGGTTCGACGACGACCAGGCGGCGGCGCTCCGGGCCGCGGGCGAGTCGGTGCCGGTGCTGCACGCGGCGAACTTCGCGCCCGGGGTCGCCGCCCTCCGGAGCGCCCTCCGCGAGGCCGTCTCGGCGCTCCCCGGCTACGACGTCGAACTCACCGAGACCCACCACAGCGGCAAGCGCGACGCGCCGAGCGGAACGGCGGCGACGCTGCTCGAAGACGTCGACGAGGCCCGCGGCGAGGCGCTCGAACGGGTCCACGGGCGGGAGGGCGACCAGCCCCGGACGCCCGGGGAGGTCGGCGTCCACGCCCGCCGGGCGGGCGACGTCGCGGGCGAACACGAGGTGCTGCTCGCCGCCAATCACGAGACGCTGACGCTCGCACACCGCGCCGGGGAGCGCGGCGTCTTCGCGGCCGGCGCGCTCGACGCGGCGGCGTGGCTGGCCGGCCGCGACCCCGGGTGGTACGACTTCACAGAGGTACTGGCTTAAGGGACGACCACGTCAATCGACACCACTCGACGACAGATGACGCTGCAATCTGCGATTCAGGACCTGTGGCAACGGTACGAGGACGCCGACGTGACCGCCGAGACGGTCGGAACAGACGGGCTCGACCTCCTCGACGACTTCCTCGTCGCCCTCGAGGACGGCGAGATCCGCGCGGCCGGCAAGACCGGCGACGCGCCGACCTCGTGGGAGGCAAACAAGTGGGTCAAGCGGGGCATCCTGCTCAACTTCGGCCTCCGGGAGACCGAACCCCGGACCTACGGCGACGTCACCTACTACGACGTCCTCCCGCTCCGGCGCACGGACGACCTCGGCGAGCGCGGCACCCGGAACACGCCCGACGGGACGGTCCTCCGGCGCGGAACCTACCTCGGCGAGGACTGCATCGTGATGAGCCCCGCCTTCCTCAACGTCGGCGCGCACGTCGGCGACGGCACGCTCGTGGACTCCTGTGACACGGTCGGGTCGTGCGCTCAGATCGGCGCGAACGTCAAACTCGGGGCGAACACGCTCGTCGGCGGCGTCCTCGAACCGGTCGAGGGGTCGCCGGTCGTCCTCGAGGACGGCGTCTCGCTCGGCGCCGGCTGTCGCGTCACCTCCGGGTTCGTCG
>JBDGSQ010000079.1:0-5783 GCA_042217455.1 Haloferacaceae archaeon
GGGATGAACATCACCTGCACCCCCGAGAAGGCCACCGACGCGAGGAAGAACGCGACCACGAGCCCGCGGAGCGAGACGTCCGCGAGTGCGCCGCGGAACTGCGCGACGACGGTAGTCCGGCGGGCGGGGCCGCGCGACCGTGACGGTTCGGCGAGAAAGAGCGCGGCGAAGCCGAGGCTGGTGAGGCTCAGTCCGGCGGCGGCGAAACTCGGGAGCGAGAACCGCGTCGCAGGGACGACCGCGGGGAGGACGCTCCGGGCGGTCGAGACAACGGCGTCGCTGGCGAACAGGCCGCCGATGGCCGGCCCGAAGACGAACCCGAGCGAGAACGACGCGCCGACGAGACCGAGGGCGGCCGCCCGGCGCTCAGGCGGGGTGATGTCCGCGATGTACGCCTGCGCGGCGGCGATGTTGCCGCCCATCGCGCCCGCGACCATCCGCGAGAGAAACAGCGTGGCGACGGCGGCGCTGACCCCCAGCGCGCTCCCCACCTCGGCGGCCAGCCCGAACACGGTCCACGCGAGGACGCTCCCGAGGAGCGAGAGCATGATGACCGGGCGGCGGCCGCGCTCGTCGGAGAGGCGACCGAGGTACGGTGCGAACGCGAACTGCGTAAGCGAGTAGGAGGCCGCGAGCAGGCCGATGTACACGTCGCTCACGCCGAAGCTCCGGACGTAGAAGGGCAGAATCGGGATGACGACGCCGAACCCGAGCAGGTCCATGAAGACGACGAAGACGACGGTGGCGAGCGCCCGGCGCGGCCGCGTGACCGTCGCCGTCGCCGCCTCGGCGGTTCCCATGGGGGTTCCATTGGTCGTCTGACCGCCTAACGGTTGTGACGGGGACGACGCTCGTCGGTCGGCCGGCGACTCATCGGTGCCGGTCGATGACGCGCTTCGCCGCCTCGGCCTTCTCCTTCCACCCGTAGCCCGACTCGTAGACGTGGCGCTTGCTGTCGACGAGTTCGCCCGGGGTGGATTCCTCGAACCCGCCGCGGTCCCACGCGCCGCTCTCGCGGAGCCACTCGATCACGTTCTCGCGGGTCTCCTCCCACGAGAGGCCCACCATCTCGTACCACGCCACCATCGCGAAGACGGCGTTGTCGTGACAGCCGGGGACGCTCCCCTGCCGGTAGATGGTCCGCATCGGCTCGTGCGTCGGCTCGGAGACCTCCTCGCGGTACTCCTCGGCCGTGCGGAGTCGCAACCGACCGTTCGCCTCGTCCACCCGGTCCTCCCGTCGCAGCTGCGAGAGCGCGGCCCGGTGGAGGGCGTCCCACTCGCCCTCGACGGCGTCGGCGAGTTCGTCCTCGGTGGCGACGGTCGCGGAGAGGACGGCGACGACGTCGACGTACGCCCGTTCGACGTCGGGCCACGGCGTGCCCTCGAACCGACAGCCCGCGTCGTGCAGGCTGTTGGTCGTCCGGCACTCGGGACAGGGGTAGTCGAAGCGGGGCACTGTGACCGGGATTACGCCGGGGACGTAATAGATTGCGTGGTTGCCGGTCGCGCGAGCGGGCGTGACTCCGCACCGGTGCTCGTCAGTGTCCGGTCGCGTCACCGTTCGCTAACCGTCGGGACTCCGCGCTCGCCAACCGTCGGGACTCCGCGCTCGCCAACCGTCGGGCTTATCCGAACTGGTCCAGAAACGACGTTCCATGAATCCGCTCCACGCCCGCTACCCGTTCTTCGAGGCGGCGCGAGAGGCCGTCCAGGAGGCGGACGTCGCCATCGCGGACCTCATCGCGGAGGACGCCCCGGCCGTGGAGCGGGCCACGGAGCGCGTCGAGCGGGCGCTCATGAGCGGCACCGTCGCCTCCGAGGACCCGTACCGGTGGGACCCGCGGGACGAACTCCTCTCGTACCCGCTGGCGCGCATCCTCGTCTCGCTGGTGGACGACCGGGCGGCCGTCGAGAAGTACGCCGAGGCGGAGGCGGAGACGGCCCACGGACGCTTCACCGAGGACTTCGATGCCGACGACGACGGCCTCCAGAGCACGGGACGGCGGCGCGCCGACCTCGACGACGTCCTCCGGGAGTTCGACCTCGACGGCGCCGTCCGCGCCGAGCCCGCCGCCCACGGGCGCGGCCCCGAGTGGTTCCGCGTCGCGGTCGGCACGTACCTCACGCTCGCCGACCCCGACTGGGGCGACCGCTGGCGACTCGTCAACCGCGAACTCGCGGACGGCGAGGTCCGGGTCGAGCGCGCGGAACTCTCCCGGATGCTCCGCGAGGCGGTCCGGCGACGCGTCGCCGAGGGACTCCCGTTCTCGGTGCGAGACAGCCCCGGCGGGGAGGAACTCGCCGACTCGCTTGCCGACGAAGTGGCGGACCTGCGCGCGCTGCTCGCCGAACACGACCGGACCGCGGCCGTCGACGTCGTCGCCCCCGCTCACTTCCCACCGTGCGTGACGGCGCTCGTGGAGCGCGCCCGGGCCGGCGAGGACCTCCCGGACCACTCCGCGTTCGCGCTCGTCGCCTTCCTCACCGACCTCGGGATGGACGCCGCCGAGATCGCGACGCTCTGCGGACAGCGCGACGCGGAGGCGACCGAGGCCGTCGAGACGCGGGTCGAGTACCTCGCCGACGGCGACCGGAGCCAGTACCCCTCGCCGTCGTGCGCGACGATGCAGGCGCTCGGCGACTGCGTGAACCGGGACGAGCGCTGCGAGACCATCGCGCACCCGATGTCGTACTACGGCGACGCCGTCCGGGACGCGGAAGCGGTCGACGACTGGCGGCGAGCGGAGCGCGAACCGACCGGCGAGACGGGCAGCGAGCGGTCCGGCGGCGCGGGAGGAGAGCGAGGGTCGGACGCCTGAGCGCGTCGGCGTCGTCCTACTTCGCCAGCCAGACGCCGACCGCGCCCATCGCGAGTACGAAGAGCAGGATGCTTCCGACCAGCGCCAGTCCGCCGCCCGTGCCGAGGTCGCCGCCGTCGAACGTCACGCCGATTCCGACCAGCAGGACGACGAAGAATCCGACCACGGCGACGGAGAGGCCGATTTTCCGGCGCATCTCCTCGTCGAGTTCCATGGACGGGCGTTTCCTGCGGACCACTCAAAAGCGCTTCGAAGGTGTCGTCAGGGAGAATTCGGTGGATTTCACTCGAAACAGCGCCTCAGACGAGGGTTTAGGTGTCTGGAGCGCCTACCTGTAGACACGGCGAGACGACGTCTCGCCCCGACCATGATTCCCACTCGAACCCGTCCGGTCGCCCCCGACGGCGGCGTCCTGCGCGACGACGAGGGCCGGGCCGAACGCGCCCGGGAAGAGCCGATGACGGTTCGCCCGCTCCGGGACGGCCGGTACGTCGTCGAAACCGACGGCGGCACCTACGTCGTCGACGCCGAGCGCGAGACCTGCACCTGTCCGGACCACGCGATTCGCGGCGCGCGCTGCAAGCACCTGCGCCGCGTCGCCCTCGAGATCGACGGGGGGACCGTCCCGGCACCCGACGAGCGGCGCGCCACGTGCGCCGTCTGCGGCGAGGAGACGTTCGTGCCGATAGCGGAGACCGGCCCGCACCTCTGTCCCCGCCACGACCACCAGCCCGGGACGCTCGTCGAAGACCGCGAGACCGGAAAGCTCCTGCTCGTGGTCGCGGCCACCGGCGAGCGCGCAGACGAGGTCGTCACCGGGGAGGGGCGGCGCATCTCGGAGTACGAGTCGAACGCCGAGTACGGCGACCACGAACCCGTCTTCGAGGCCGTCTACCTCGAGTCCATCCGCCGGAACGACGCCGGCGACGTCGACGTCGACGACCTCAGGCACTACGGCTTCCCCGCCTCTCGGCTCCGCTCCGTCACCGCCTGAGCGACCGGGGACGACTGGCGCTGGGCCGTCTGCTGACGCGGCGGCGTGAGCGCGACCGTGGAGGCGACCGGGACGCTCGCACGGCGGTCGGCCCGTCAGTCGAGCATCGCCGCGGCCTCCTCGACCGAGAGGGTGCCCTGTTTCACCGCGTTCAGCACGCTCAGCAGGTCCTCGTCGTAGGCCGGTTCCTCCGCGCCGACCTCCGAGAGCGTGACCTTCTCGGAGCGGCCGACGAACTCGTCGAAGTCGACGCCGTCCGCGAGCGCCGTCTCCCGCTTGACCCGGTAGTTGCCGCCGTCGGTGCGATAGAGGTCGCCCGGGTGGAAGAAGTACCAGTCCTCCCGGTCGAAGCGGACGCCGACGCGCGCTTTCGCGCCGAAGTTCCGCGAGAAGTAGATGAGCGCCTCGACCTCCTCGCCGTCGAGGTAGATGGGGTCGCCGGCGCTCGATTTCGCCTCGATGGCGTAGAACGCCTCGCCGTCGCCGGCGAGGACGTCGGGCAGTTCCCGCGCCGTGGCGCTCCCGCTGGCCGGCGCACGCATGACCGCGAATCCGGCCTCGTCGAGTTTGTTGACGAGTTCGCGCTCGCGCCGGTCGCCCTTCGCGTTTGACATCGGTGGGAGTCGCCGGCGGACGGTAATAAGCGGGTCGGCACCGACCGGGCCGCCCGCGACAGCGACGACCCGCGAAACGCTTTGCCCGCGGGGGCGGACAGACCACCATGGACGATCCGACCATCGTCGGGGGCGGCATCGGCGGTCTGACGGCCGCCCTCGCCCTTCGCCGACGCGGCTTCGAACCGGTGGTCTACGAGCGAGCGACGGAGCTCCGCCCGGTCGGGGCCGGCATCCTGCTCGGGGCGAACGCCATGCAGGCGTACGACCGACTCGGCCTCGCGGCGCGGATACGGGAGGCTGGGTCGGCGAAGCGAACGATTCGAATCCTCGCCCCCGACGGGGCGTCGGTGTCGACGCTCGACGTCGCCGCCCTCGAAGCGGAGTTCGGGCACCCGTTCGTCGCCGTCCACCGCGGCGACCTGCAGCGGCTCCTCCTCGACCAGTTGCCGGAGGGGGACGTCCGGACCGACGCCGAGTGCGTCGGCGTGACCGGCGAGGGACCCGGCGTCGACGTCGACTTCGCCGACGGGTCTGCGGTGACCGCTAACCTCGTCGTCGGCGCGGACGGCATCGAGTCTGCGGTTCGCGGGTCGCTGTTCCCGGGGGCGTCGGTCCGGCAGAGCGGAATCGTCTGCTACCGCGGCGTGGCGTCGGTGGCCCTCCCGTCGTCGCTCCGGGAGACCGGCCTCGAAGTGTGGGGCGAGGGCCACTTCGTCGGCGTCGAGGACCTCGGAGGGGACCGGGCGTACTGGTACGTGACCGCCACCCGACCGCTCGCGGCCCCCGACGACCCCCCGTCGCTGGCGCGGGCGCTCGCGAGAACGACCGCCGACTACCCCGCTCCGTTCCCGGGGGTGGTGGAAGCGACGCCCGGCCCGGAGATACTCGTCGACGAACTCGCCGACGTCGCACCGCTCCCCACGTGGTCCCGCGGGGCGACGGTCCTCCTCGGCGACGCCGCGCACGCGCCGCTCCCGTTTCTCGGACAGGGAGCGGGGCAGGCCGTCGAGGACGCTCTCGCTCTCGCCCGGGCGCTCGACGACCACGGCGGGACCCGACGGGCGTTCGACGCCTACGAGCGCGCCAGAAAGGAGAAGGCAGACCGGGTCGTGACGGCGTCGCGGCGGCTGGGACGACTCGCGGCGCTCGACGGGCACGTCGCGTGTTCGGTGCGGAACGCGGCGGCGCGGTGGCTCCCCGACGTCCTCACCCGGCGGCAGCAACGGGCCATCGCACGGCTGTCGGTCTGAGAGCGCGCGGAGCGCACGCCGACTCGCGTCAGTTCAGGGCCGGTCGCTCGCGTCCCGTGGTTCCGCGAGTCGTCACTCGCGCCCCGTGGTTCCGCGAGCCG
>JBDGSQ010000007.1:0-2176 GCA_042217455.1 Haloferacaceae archaeon
CGGCCTCCTGCTCGACTCGCCCGCCGTCGTCGTGGGGTCGATGGTCATCGCGCCGCTCATCGGTCCGGCCATGGCGACCAGCGTCGGGACCGTGGTGAACGACCGGGACCTGTTTCGACGCGGCGTGACCCTCCAGTTGCTCGGCGGGGTGGTCGCGGTGGCGAGCGCCGCGGCGTTCGCGCTCGTCCTCCGGGGGACGAACGTCGTCCCCGTCGGCTCGGACCAGGTGTTCGCCGCGTCCGAGATACAGGAGCGCGTCTCCCCGGACGTTCTCTCGCTCGCTGTCGCGCTCGGCGCCGGCGTCGCCGGGGCGCTCTCGCTCTCGACCGGCGTCTCGACGGCGCTCGTCGGCGTCATGATCGCCGCGGCGCTCATCCCCCCGACGGCCGTCGTCGGCATCGGCATCGCGTGGCAGCGTCCGGAGGCGGTCGTCGGGTCGGGGATTCTCGTGCTGGTGAACTTCCTCTCTATCAACTTCGCGGCGCTCGCGGTCCTGTGGTACGAGGGCTACCGTCCGGAGCAGTTCCTCCGCCTCGACGAGGCGAAGACTGCGACGCTGAAGAACCTCGCCGTCCTCGGGGTCGGCATCCTCGTCCTGTCCGCGTTCCTCGGCGGCGTCACCTACTCCTCCTACCAGACGGCCACCTTCGAGCGCCAGACCAACGCCGCCGTCGAGGAGACGGTGGCCGCCCACGACGACCTGTCTGTGGTCTCGGTCGACGTGCGCTACCGCGACACGCCGCTGTTCAGTCGGCCGTCGCGCGTCGTCGTCACCGTCGGCTACCCACTCGGGAGCGACCCGCCGCGCCTCGCGGCCGACCTCGACCGGCGAATCAACGCGCTCGACCACGGCCCGTTCTCCGACATCCTCGGGCGCGACCGACTGGACGTGGAGGTGCGCTACGTCGCCGTCGACGACAGCGGGTGACGGTCACGAGGTCACCGACCGATCGGCGGGGAGACGACCGGTCAGGAGAACGTTCCCGACAGAGCGATTCGGAGACCGGTCAGGAGAACGTTCCCGACAGAACGATTCGGAGACTGGTCAGTGAGCGATACCGACGCGAAACCCGGCGGCGACGACCGTGACCCATCTCACGAGACCCGGTGCAACTGCCGACGACGCGCGACGTCTCTATCTGTCGACCGGTTTCGAGTTACAATCTAGAAACTCTCTGCTGGCGTTCAAATACGTTGATTATCTCACACGACGTAGCTACGGGGTATGAGGTCACGCCAGTTACTCGCGACGCTCCTCGTCGCATCGCTGCTCGTCCTGTCGGGGTGTCTCGGTGCCTTCCAGCCGGCCGCGTCGAACACAGACGCGGGTGGAGCCGTCGTGCAGGCCACGAACGCGACTGTCGCCAACGAGACGGCGGCGACTGAACTCTCCGTCACCGGCACCGGCGAGGTCTCCGCCGAGGCCGACCTCGCGGTGGTCTTCCTCTCGGTGACCGCGCTGGCCGACTCCGCCGATTCGGCGCGTCAGCAGGTCGCCGTCGACGCCGACAACGTGACCGCCGCACTGGTCGACGCCGGCGTCGCCGAGGACGCCATCCAGACGACGTCGTTCAGCATCTCGCCCGAGTACGACTTCTCGAACGGGACCCGCACGCTCGTCGGCTACCGGGCGGTCCACTCGTTCCGCGTCGAGGTGTCGCCCGACGCGGCCGGACAGGTCATCGACGTCGCCGTCGGCAACGGGGCCGACACGGTCGACGGCGTGAGCTTCACGCTCACCGACGAGACCCGCGCCGACCTGCGCCAGCAGGCGCTCTCTGCGGCCGTTCGCGACGCCCGTACCGACGCCGAGACGGTCGCCGGTGCCGCCGGTCTCTCGATAACCGGCGTCGAGCGCATCGACGTCGGCGGCGACGTCACGCCCTTCGAACCGGTGTTCCGCGAGGCGAGCGCCGCCGGCGACACGACGCTCCGCCCCGGCCCCGTGACCGTCACCGCCACCGTGTCCGTGACGTACACCGCAGCGGAAAGTCAGTGAGCGAACACGCTCGCTGACGTGGAAGGTCCGGAGCGGTCGGCTGTCTCTGAACTCGACGGGTGGCCGAGCGAGCGGTCCGGTGACTGCGCGAGAAAGCCGTTCCGGAGTCTCTCGCCATTCGCGTGAGAGTCCCCTCTTCGCACCCCGCTCTGGTCCAGTTCACCCCCGCTCTGGTCC
>JBDGSQ010000007.1:2276-5707 GCA_042217455.1 Haloferacaceae archaeon
CCCCGCTCTGGTCCAGTTCACCCCCGCTCTGGTCCCGTCCCCCCTCGTCTCCGGCGGGCTAATGTCAAACGCCCCTTTGAGTCTACGTGACGTACTTCCCCTCCGGCGTCCTCTACTCGGTCGCATGCGATACTCCCAACCCATGGCGGCCGCCGCGCTGGCCGTCCTGCTACTCTCCGCTGGCTGTCTCGGGGCCGTGACCGGCTCCGAGAACGCCAACGTGGTACAGCCCTCCGCCGACGCCGCCGGGCCGTCGGCGGCAGACCAGACGACCGTACAGGTCTCCGCCGACGGACAGGTCGGGGCCGACCCCGATCAGGCCGTCGTCCGCGTCGCCGTCGTCGCCACGGGTAAGGACGCTGCCACCGCGCGCCAGCGCCTCGCCGAGAACGCCTCGCAGATGCGAGACGCGCTCGCGGACATCGGCATCGACGACAGTCAGGTGTCGACGGTCCACTACGACATCAACCGCGACTACCGGCGCGACGAGAGCCAGCCGACCCGCTACCGTGCGATTCACGCCTTCCGGATTACGCTGAGCGACCTCTCGAAGGTCGGCGAGACCATCGACGCCTCCGTCGAGAACGGCGCGTCGCAGGTCGACAACGTCCAGTTCACGCTCTCCGAGGACCGCCGCCGCGAACTCCGCCAGCAGGCCCTCTCGAAGGCGATGCAGAACGCCCGCGGCGACGCAGACGCCATCGCGCAGAGCGCGAACCTCACCGTCACCGGCGTCCACCAGGTGCGGACGACCGAGAACAGCTACCGCCCCTACGAGCAGACGGTGGCGATGGCCGCCGGCGGCGCCGGCGGCAACACGAAGATAGAGAGCGGGTCCGTGACGGTGTCGGCCCGCGTCGTCGTCGTCTACAACGCCACCTCGCAGTCCGGTTCGGTCTGAGGACGCCGACGCACCAGCGGACGCCCTCCCCCTCCGCGGCCCGCTGCCGGTCCCCGCTGACGCATGTCGTCGCTTGCGACGACCTTCACCGGTCCTCTCCGGTCCCCCGCTGACGCAGGCCCACTCCGATTCCCGCTGACGCAGGCCGTCGCTTGCGAGGGTCGTCATCGATTCTCTCCGGTCCCCGCTGCAGACGACGCGCTCGGCTCTCACTCCCCGTCTTCCGGGGAGGTTCCGCCGCCTCAGTTCTCCCGTCGCGACGGCGGCACGTCGGGTTCGAATCCGACCGCGTCGACGGCCACGTCGAGGACGCCGTCGACGTTGTCGTCCTCGGTGACGCTCATGTAGGCGTCGGCGTCCCCGTCCGTCGAGCGGTCGCTCTTGTTGCCGATGGTCAGGACGGGGACGTCGAACTGGGCGCGCACGTCGTCTCTGAGTTCCAGTTGCGAGGAGAGCGGGTAGCCGCACTCCTCGCTCGGGTCGGCGAGAAAGAGAACGGCGTCGGCGAGATGTTCGAGTGCGCTCACGGCCATGCGCTCGATCTCGTTTCGCTCCGCTGCGGGCCGGTCGAGCAACCCGGGCGTGTCGATTATCTGGTATCGGATCCGCTCGCGCTCGAAGTGCCCGACGTGGACGCCCCGGGTCGTGAACGGGTACTCGGCTATCTCGTTGCTCGCGCGGGTGACGGCGTTCACGAACGAGGACTTGCCGACGTTGGGGTAGCCGGCGACGACGATGGCCGGTTCGTCGGGGCGGATGTCCGGCAGTCCCTTGAGGGCGTCGCGGGCCGCGCCGACCCGGCGGAGGTCCTCGGAGACGGACTCGACGACGTCGGCCATGCGGGCGAACGCCTGCTTGCGGTGCTTGCGGGCGGTGTCGGCGTCCGTCTTGCGGAGCTTCGTCCGGTACTCCCGGTGGAGTTCGTCGACCTGCCTGCTGGCCCACGTGACCTGCGAGAGGCTCTGTCTGAGGAGGTCGACGCCCGTCGTCTCACCCTCTGCCGACTGGAACTCGCCGAGGTCGGCGAGGACCGCGTCCGCGAGTTCGTAGTAGAACGGGTCGACCGTCCCGAAGTCGGGCCACGAGGTCACCACGTTCTCCAGGTTGTCCGAGAGGATGTTCGACGCCGTCTGCAGCATCGACTGCTGCGCTTCGAGCCCCCCCTTCGCTCTCCCGGCGCGGGCCGCCCGCGAGAACGCCTTGTCTATGAGCTCCTCCGACCGGGGCGTGGTCGGGAGGCCTTCGAAGATCATGTTGGCCGGAGTACGGCCCCAGCGCCTAAAAGGCCGTCCGTTCGGCCGCGAGGCTCCGATTCGGTCCGACGGCTCCTGTCCCGCTGGGGCTCGCTCCGCCCCGGACTACCGGTCGAGGTACTCGCGCTGAATCTCGACCACCTCGGTCGAACTCTCGCAGGCGGCGTACCGCCGGAGCGGTTCCGCGTTCAGTTCGAGGAACGTCTCCCCCCACGTGAACTTCGAGAGGATCCGCTCTGCGTGGTCGTCCTCGCCGAACAGGACGAGCGCCGCCGCGAGGGCCTCGACGGTCGTGAGTTTCAGCGGCCGGCCGAAGTTGACCGGGTTGGCGGCGACGAGATACGGGAGCGCCCGGTGCTCGCCCGGCAGCGAGAACAGCGCCTCGTTCGCCGACTCCCACGAGGCGTCGAGCGCGACGAGTCCCCCCCGCTCGGCCGTCTCGCGGTCGGCTGGCGAGAGCGCCCGCTCCGCGTGGGGGTTCAGCACGACGCCGTAGGGCGTCGCCCGGTCCGACCGGTGGAGCTCGGCGAGGTCGAACCGCGCGAGCTTCCGGGCGGTGCACTTCTCGGGGTCGTCGTCCCCCTCGTAGCGGACGTGCAGTTCCACGGGTCGGGACAGGCGGGCGGCGGATAAAAGCGACCCGCTCGCGAGCGGTTGACGGGACGGCCCGCTCTCGGGCGGTGGGTCCGCACCGTCCGGGGTTCGCTCACGGCCGCGGCGACGCCGACGAGTCGCTCCGGCGGCAGTGGCCGCAGGTCGCGTAGTCGTAGACGAAGTAGCCGGCGGCGACCGGAAGCGCGATGAGCGATGCGAGCGCCAGTACCTCGACGAGCGGGAGGCCGAATCCGAGTTCGAATCCCACCGCGGCCGCGTGACCCACTTCCGCCTCGACGGCGTGGACGTCGCGGGTCAGCCCCGCGAACACGAGTCGCCACATGCCGCCGACGACGCCAGCGAGCAACGTCGACGCGACCAGAACGGTCGCTCCGACGACCGCGGCGCGCCCCAGAGACGACGCTGTCGCGTTCATACGTCTCTCTACGCGTTCGAGGACGATACAGACCGTGCCAGTTCTCGCCGCGTGAGAACGAGTGACGCGCCCCGCGCCGGCGGTGGGTTCTCAGTCCTTCCGACCCGCCCCGACGGCGCTCTCGCCGACGGGTTCGCTCCCTTCGATGACCTCGCGGCCGCCCATGTACGGCCGGAGCGCCTCGGGGACGGTGACGGTGCCGTCCTCGTTCTGGTAGTACTCCATGATGGCGACGACCACGCGGGGG
>JBDGSQ010000095.1:0-5653 GCA_042217455.1 Haloferacaceae archaeon
ACCCCCGAGACGTACGAGAGCGACGACTCCAGAAACGTGCTCGCGCCCGCGATGATACCCGTCCCGAGGTAGATGGTTGCCACGCCGAGACCGATGAGTACTCCGCCGACGGCGTATCGACTCACGCCGTTCGGGAACAGTTCAGCCGCTGCTGTGAGAGGTACGTCGAACATGGGTGTCGTCTATATCGTGGAGATGTGTCGCTGGATAGGTACCCTCCGCTGGCGGTCAGTCGTCGCCCGTGAGCGCGTCCCGACTGGCCGCGCAGTTGTTGGGACCGAGTTCGAGCTCGAAGGCCTCCTCGTCGTCTACGTCCTGCTGGCCGAGGTTCGTGGCGATTATCTCCTCGAAGTTCGCGGGACGCGGGGGCATGTCCGAGAGGACGAACTCGACGAAGTCGTCCTCGTCCATCGAGAGCGCGCCCATCCTCGCCTCGAGGTCGCCGACGGTCGCCGTGTAGGTGCCGTCCTCGGCCGGGGTGGCGGCGTCGCTGAAGTGCGCCGGGGCGACGATAGTGTCGTCCGGGACGGTGAGCACGCGCTCGTGGAGCGACCGGTAGAGCGTGCGGGCGGCGTCGGGCGCGCCCTCGTCGCCCTCTTCGAGGTCCGGGCGGGCGACGCTCTCGGTGAACAGGCCGTCTCCGGTGAACAGCACGTCGTCGACCCGGTAGGACGTCATGCCGGTGGTGTGGCCGGGCGTGGAGACCACCTCGACGTCCGTCCCGCCGACGGTCAGCACGTCGCCGTCCTCGACGGTCGTGTATGGGACGTCGTAGTCGATGCCGCGGGCTTCGGCCCGGGCCGGGACGACCGCCTCGACGTCGTACGTCTCGACGAGCGCGCGGACGCCGGAGACGTGGTCCGCGTGGACGTGCGTGTCGATGGCGTAGACGAGTTCCGCGCCGCGCTCGCGCGCGTCGTCAACGTACCGGTCGGCGAACGCGCGGAGCGGGTCGACGACCGCCGCCGCGTCGCCGTCGACGACGAGGTAGGCGAGACAGCCGCTGGAGGGGCGCTGGTACTGGAGCACGGTGGCGTCGCCGTCGGTTTCGATCTCGACGGCCTCGTAGATTCGCGCCCAGCCGTTCATCCCCTCTGCGAGATTCGTCGCCTCGTAGCCCTCCGCGACGAGGAGGCCCGCGACGTACTCGCTGGACCCGCCCTTCGCGCAGACGACGACGAGCGGCTCCCCCGAGGGGACCCGGTCGAGCAACTCGTCACTCAGGTCGCCTTCCTCCTCGATGAACTCGAAGTACGGGACGTTGGCGATCTCGACGGAGGGGCCGTCGAGGTGCCACTCCTCGAACTCGCTCTGCGCGCGGACGTCGAGGATAGTGACCGGTTCGCCCCGGTCGATGCGCTCTTTCAGTTCGGACGGGTCGGTCGATTCGACCGCCACGTCGGACTCTGGGTACCCGCTGTCGCTCATCTCGAATCGTTGTATCGAGCGGGACCATATAAGGCTTTGCAAAGAATATTGCAGATTTTGCAATACTGTCTGATTCTCGCCGAGGCGTCACCGTCGTCGGGCGGTAATTCGTTTGTTTCCGCAGTTCGTACGAGTTCAATAATTTAGTTCCCACCCAATAACCGACACACTTTTATCGGTATGTTCTATATTGTGTGCCACACCCAATATAAAGCAACCATGAGCGAAGACATCAACGTCACCGAGACGCTCGACGTGAAAGGCGAGAACTGCCCGATGCCGGTCGTCAAGACCAAGCAGGCCATCGACGACCTCGCCGCCGACGACGTCCTGGAGGTCGTCGCCACCGACTCCGGGTCGATGAGCGACATCGCCGGGTGGGCAGACACCACAGAGGGCGTCGAACTCCTCGACCAGCAGGAGGGGGACGGCGTCTACAAGCACTACGTGCGGAAGACAGCCTGACGAGGACAATGAGCGCTGAAACAGACGCAGACGTGGCGGACCTCGGCGAGGAGGAACTCCGCGAACAGGTCGAGTCCCTCCGGGAGCGACTCGACGACCTCGAATCGGCAGTCGACGGCGGCACGAAGAAGATGTCGCTGATCGCCACGAAGGGGACGCTCGACATGGCGTACCCGCCGCTCATCCTCGCCAGCACGGCGGCCGCCTTCGGCTGGGACGTCACGGTGTTTCACACCTTCTGGGGCCTCGACATCCTCCACAGGGAGAAGTCGAACGCCCTGAAGCTCAGCGCCGTCGGCAACCCGAACATGCCGATGCCGAACATCGTCGCCGCGCTCCCCTTCATGGACACGATGGCCACGAGCATGATGGAGCGCAAGATAGACGAGAACAACGTCTCGACCATCGGCGAACTCATCGAGACGTCGATGGACCTCGGCGTCGAGTTCCAGGCGTGCCAGATGACCATCGAGCTGATGGACTACGACGAGGACGACTTCATCGAGGGCGTCACCACCGGCGTCGGTGCCGCCACCGCGCTGCAGGACATGGCCGACGCGGACATCCAGCTCCTGGTCTGACCGGCCACAGGCGCCCCGGCCACCACCACGAGGCGGTCCGTCCACGCGCCGCCTCCACGAGCAGGCGAGTCGACCTGACCCCGTCGCCGCCTCCACGAGCCAGCGAGTCGGCCGTCCGCCACCGACTCCTCCCAGCCGCCCGGCCGACGCCGCCAGCCGCCAGACTGCACCCCGTTCACGACCGTCTCGTTTTCGCGTCGGACACCGCCGGTCGCCCCCCCCTGGGGCGAGCCGAGAGGTACCTCCGCGCCGCCGGCGACGCTGGCGGTCCCCTCACGCCCCGTCTACGAGCGACTCGACCGCCGCCCACGACAGCGACGGGCGGGCCCCGACGACGGTGGCGGCGAGCGCGCCGGTCGCGTTCGCCACGGCGACGGCCCGGCCGTAGTCGTCCCCCTCGAGGAGCGACGCCACGAATCCGGCGGCGAAGGCGTCGCCGGCCCCCGTCGTGTCGAGGACGTCGACGCTGTACCCCGGGTGGGACCACGTCCCGCCGGGCGCGCGCACCTCCGCGCCGTCGACGCCGCGCTTCACGACGAGCACCTGTCGGTCCGCGTCCACCGTACCCGCCGAGAGTACCGTCTCGGCCTCGCGGGCGTTCAGAAAGAGGACGTCCGACCGCGAGAGCGTGTCCGCGAAGTCCCGGGCGACGATGCGGCGACCGGGGTCGAAACTCACCCGCACGCCCGCCTCCGTCGCCCGCCTCGCGAGTTCGGCCGCCGTCGCCGGGCGCTGGCCGGTCAGGTGGAGGTGGTCCGCGTCCGCGAGCGCGTCGTCCGGGAGCGCCGCCGCGCCGAAGGACTCGTTCGTCCCGCACCCGCCGAGGACCATCACCTGCCCGCCGTCGTCGACGACGAGGTACTTCACCGACGTCTTCGCGTCCGGCGCCTCGACGAGGTGCGTGCAGTCGACCCCCGCTGCGTCCAGTTTCTCCCGCGCCGCGCGCCCCCGCTCGTCGTCGCCGACGGCGCCGAGCACCGCGGCGGACTGCCCGAGTCCGGTGAGGGCCGCGGCGACGTTGGCGGCGCTCCCGCCGCCGTCGCCGGACTCGGACTCGATTCGCGCCTCGCCGTCCGGGTCCGGCAGGTGGTCGACGCGGAGGGTCACGTCCCAGTTGACGTGCCCGGCGCAGATGACGCGAGCCATAGGGAGGGAAACGCCGTCACCGCTCTAAAACCCTCGGCGTCGGGGGGCGGCGACCGACCGAACGCGTCGAGGGCGTCGAGTCCGAGCGCCTCGCGGCCGTCACCCCGACGCCGCCGCGAACAGGAGCAGGTTGTACGCCCCGGGGCCGAGGCCGACGGCGGCGACCAGACCGAGCAGGAGGTAGCCCTCGGAGGGCTCTTCGCGCACGTACTCGGTCAGCATGGCGACGAGGGCGGCGGCGACGGTGACCTTCACGAGCACGAACAGCCACCCCGCGCCGATGGCGTCTGCGGTCGGCAGGCCGGCGGCGAACTCGAGGATGAACCGCGAGAGCGGCGTCCGCTCGCCGAACCCGGGCAGGACGTCGACGCCGACGGCCGTCGAAACGCCGTCGAGGGCGTGGGCGAACACCACGAGCACCCCCACCCGGCCGGTGACGGCGACGTCCGGTCGGAGCCGAGAGAGGAGCGTCCACACGACCGCGCCGAGGACGACGGCGGCGACCAGCGCCACGCCGGGCCAGAACAGGCGGGTCGTCCCGCGGGCGAGGCCGACGGCGAGTGCCGCCGCGACCACGGGGACGAGCAGGACGAGTCCGGTGGCCGCGAGGACGCGCGGGACGTCCCGGTCGCGGCCCAGCGCGAGCGCGGCGGTCCACGTCGCGCCGGCGACCACGGCGACGGTAGCGTACACCGCGCCGGTGCCGGCGAACGGCGCGACGGCCGGGGGGAGCGCGTCGAGGCCGTAGAGGACGTGCAGACTCGACCCGACGAGCATCCACGGCGCGAGCGAGACGACGATTCGCTCGGAAACCTCCGGCGACCGGCGGAAGAGCGCGGTGCCGACGACTGCGACGGCCACCGCGAGGACGAGGAGGTACGGCAGGGGCGGAACGACCCCCTCCGGGAGGAGTACCATGTCCCGATTCCCGCATCGTCGGCGGGAAAGCGTTTCGGAACGGCGGAATCGAGGGGACCGACCCGGCCGCCGGGGTTTTTGCCACCCGGTACCGTCTCTCACGGCATGAACCGAAGCGACCTCGCTGCGCGCATCGACCACACGGTCCTCGGACCGACCACGACGGTGGCCGACGTGGAGCGCGTCCTCGACGAGGCGGCCGAGTACGGCATGAACGCGTGCATCCCTCCCTGCTACGTCGCCGAGGCGGCCGAGTACGCGCCGGACGTGAAACTGGTCACCGTGGTCGGTTTCCCGCACGGACAGAACGCCACCGAGACGAAGCGAGCGGAGGCGGACGACGCGTGGAAGGCCGGGGCCGACGAGCTCGACATCGTCGTCAACGTGGGCCGGCTGAAGGCGGGCGAGGACGACGCGGTCGCCAGCGACGTCGCCGAGGTGGTCGCGGCCGTTCCCGTCCCGGTGAAGGTGATACTCGAGACGGCGCTTCTCACCGACGCGGAGAAGCGACGCGCCTGCGAGGCGGCGGTGGAAGCGGACGCCGACTTCGTGAAGACATCGACCGGGTTCGCAGACGGCGGGGCGACGGTCGCGGACGTCGAGCTCATGGCCGAGTACCTGCCGGTGAAAGCGAGCGGAGGCATCGGGAGTTACGAGGAGGCGATGGCGATGCTCGACGCCGGCGCGGAGCGGATCGGCGCGTCCAGCGGTGTCGCCATCGTCGAGGGCGCGCCCGGGGTGTAGCAGGGACGCCGTGTGGCGTGACGGCGGTCTCACTGACGGCCGGGACCGTCACGTTGCGGTGAACGTTGCCGCTAGTTTCATGCTCTGAGCGGGCGTCTGGTACTGCATGACACAGGCAACGGACCGTTCGAACAGACTCGTGGACCTCACGCTCGTCCCGGTGGTGCTGCTGGCGACGCTGATGCTGTTCGTGGGACTCCTCCCGCTCCACTCCGGTGCGTTCTGGGCGCTCGTGATTCCCGCGTTCGCGTTGCTCGTCGTGGCAACCCTGTTCGCCGTTCGGGCGAGTCGACGCCTCCCGCCGACCGTGGAAATCGTCGCCGAATCGACCGACTGACGTGGGATGTCGCCGAATCGACCGACTGACCGTA
>JBDGSQ010000114.1:0-5523 GCA_042217455.1 Haloferacaceae archaeon
GTCGCGCGAGGCCGCCCGGAACCGCCGCCCGGTCGCGCGAGGCCGCCCGGAACCGCCGCCCGGTCGCGCGAGGCCGCCCGGAACCGACGATACTTGCGGGAACGTCCCGGCGACTTCGTGCCACCCTGTGACATCCACTGCCGTTTCGAGGCCGCTCGCGTCCGTCGAGGCCGTCTGTCGCGTCGCACTACTGTTCCACCAGTAGGCCTAAGTAGTGGTACGCTCTACCATACCGTGTATGGCTTCCGCACCCAGCGACGACGAACTGTTCGACCAGTTCCTGGCCGACCGCGGTCACGATACCGAGACAGGATCGGTACGCTGGGAGCGATCCTATAACAAGCTACAGTGTCCGGAGTGCGGCGGGCTCCACGAGGAATCCGCCGTCGAGTGTTCCGTCTGCGGCTGGTCGCCGAACTGACGGGACTGCGCTCCGGCACCGCCTCCACGCGGTCTCGTTCGACAGACGCCGCGCCCACAGCGAGCGCCCAGCGTCGCGCTCTCGCGGAGGATGGCGCTCGGACCGCTGAAACACGCTGTTTATCACGAATGGACTCATGAACGGGAACAATGAGTGATACCGACGTCACCGTGACCCGACTGTTCGGAGGTCCCGGGAGCGGGAAGACGACGGCGCTACTCGACCGGGTCGAGGAACTCCTCGAGGAAGGGGACGTCGACGTGCGGGACATTCTCGTCGTCTCCTACACTCGCGCGGCCGCCGCCGAGGTCCGCGAACGCCTCGCAGAGCGCCTCGACGTCTCGCCGCGCTCGCTGCAGGGCAACGTCTGCACGATGCACGCGAAGGCCTACGAGTTGCTGAACCTCTCGCGGGGCGACGTCGTCGGCGAGGACGACAAAGAGGAGTTCTGCGGGGACTACGGCATCGAGTACGAGGACGAGTACGGCGGCGCGGGACGGCGAACCGCCCGGTCGACGACGCTCGGGAACAAGATCATCGCGACGAGCCAGTGGCTCCAGCGGACCCGCCGGCAGGTCGCAGACTGGTACGACGTTCCCTTCCAGTGGAACGTAGAGGAGGTCCGCCTCCCGCCGGACATCGACCCGAACGCACAGGAAGGGAACAAGTACACCCCGACGTGGCCCTCCAGCGACGACCGGGTCGACGTCCCCGAGGCGATTCGCGCGTGGCGGGCCTACAAGGGCGAGAACGACCTCGTGGGCTTCGCCGACATGCTCGAACGGGTCAAGCAGCGCTCGCTGCTCCCCGACGTCGACTACCTCGTCATCGACGAGTTCCAGGACATCACCACGCTCCAGTACGACGTCTACCTGGAGTGGCGACCCCACATGGAGGGCGTCCTCATCGCCGGCGACGACGACCAGGTCGTCTACGCGTGGCAGGGCGCCGACCCGAACCTGCTCCTCGACGCCGACGTCACCGAGGACGTCGTCCTCCCGAACTCCTACCGACTGCCCTCGCGCATCCTCAACGTCGTCAACCGCGAGGTGCGACACATCGACAAGCGACAGGAGAAGGACCTCAAACCGCGCAAGGAGGGCGGCAGCGTCGAGGCGGTCCGGAGCCCGTCGATGCTCGACCTCGTCCGGAACGTCCGCTACACCGTCGCCGAGGACGACGGGAGCATCATGCTCCTCTTTCGCGCCCGGTACCAGATGTTCCAGTTCATCGACGAGTTCATCGGCGAGGGCATCCCCTTCAAGGTCCTCACCGACCAGCGGATGTGGACCGACCGGCTCACCCAGTACGTCCGGGCCGTCGAGAAGATAGCGGAAGACGAGCCGATAACCGGACTGGAGGCGCGGCGGCTCGCGGACATGCTGCAGGACTCGGCGTTCGGGACGAACGAGCGGGACGAACTCTTCGACGCCATCGACGACCGACAGGAGGAGGCGGGCGTCGACGACCTCGCCGAGATGGAGGTCGACCCGGAGGTCGTCACCGGCTTCGCGCCGTTCATGCCGGACGGGGCCTCCGCGAGCGACATGGTCCGGAAGATAACGAGCTTCCAGCGCAAGTCCATCGGGGCCTACTTCGACGGCGAGTACGAGGGGATGGACCCCAGCCGGGTCCGGGTCGGCACCATCCACAGCGCCAAGGGCCGCGAGGCCGACCACGTCTTCGTCGCCACCGACCTCACCGAGAAGGTGGTCGAGCAGATGGCCGCGTCCGTCGACGACCCGACCGACGTCGACGGCGTCGAGACGTTCACCGCCGGCACGAGTCCGGTCCCGGTGCTGACCGACAACGAGCGCCGCGTCTTCTACGTCGGCATGAGCCGCGCCCGCGAGCGTCTCGTCCTCCTCGAGAATCTGGTCGACGGCGCGCCCACGCTCCCCATCGACGTCCTCCTCAACAACGCCCCGAGCGACCGACCGCTCGACGACATCCTGGAGGCGGCGATGGAAGCGGAGGTCCCGGAGCCGGAGCCGTGAGCGGACCGGCCGCAGACGCGACGGCGCCTCCCGCCCCGACGACCGACTACGACCACCTCCGGGACGCGCTCGCCGAGGCGGGTGCCGACGCCATCGTCCACGTCGGCGACCGCTTCGACGACGACCTGCGCTACCTGACGCGCTTCGGCGGCCCGGACCGCGCGTCCGCCTTCGTCTTCGTCGACGACGCGGCGGTTCTCTGTCCCCCCTCCCTGTTCGGCGAGCAGGCGGAGCGCGAGTTCCCCGGCGCGGAGGTCAGAACCGACCGCACCGGCGACCCGGCCGGCCGGCGCGCCGCCGCGGTGCTCGACGAGGCGCTCTCCGGCTCGGGGTCGGTCCTCGTGCCGCGGCACCTCCCCCACGACGCCGCCGTCTACCTCGAGAACGCCGGCTACGACGTCGCCTCCACCGACGCCGTCGCGCGCGCCAGACGGGTGAAGTCGCCCGGGGAGGTCGACTGCCTCCGGTTCGCCCAGCGCGCGGCCCTCCGGGGAATGGAGCGCGCGGAGGCGGTCCTCGCCGGGGCGACGGCCGCCGGCGACGTCCTCCGGTGGGAGGGCGAACCGCTCACGACCGAGCGCCTCCGCCGGGAGGTGAACGCCGCCATCGCCGCCGCGGGTGCGAGAGACGCCGGGAACTCCGTCATCGGCGCGGGCGAGACGTGCGCCGACCTGCACTTCACCGGGGGCGACGACGTCGCCCCCGGCGAGACGGTCCTGCTCGACCTGTCGCCGCGCGGGCCGCACGGCTACTACGGCGACGTGACGCGCACGTTCGTCGTCGACGGCGACGGCGGGTGGGAGCGCCGCGCCTACGTCGCGGTGGAGGCCGCCCGCGAGGCCGCACTCGAGGTTCTCGCGCCGGGGACCCGCGCCGGCGAGGTCCACGCCGAGGCCGCCGCCGAACTCACGGCCCACGGGTTCCGGGTCGACTCGGCGGAGCGGGGATTCACCCACGGCGTCGGCCACGGCGTCGGCGTCTCCCTCCACGAGGGGCCGTCGCTCCGGGCGGACGACCCGCTCGAGGTCGGCAACGTCGTCACCGTCGAACCGGGCGTCTACGACCCTGAACGGGGCGGTGTCCGACTCGAGGACCTCGTCGTCGTCACCGAGGACGGCTACGAGATTCTCGCCGAGTACCCCTTCTCGCCGACGCCGCAGGCCTGATTCGCTCCCGTCCCGCCATCGTCGACGCCGCGGGTCTGACTCCCGTTCCGCCATCGTCGACGCCGCGGGCTCGATTCGCTCCCGTCCCGCTCTCGTACCCGAGCGGCTCACTCCTCGTCGTCGGTGACGACCGTCCGCTCGACCGCCTTCTCGGCCACCTTCGAAGGGACGTCGCCGGGCGTCGTGAGTCGTCGCGGGAGCAGGACCATCAGGGCCGCGACGACCACCAGTCCGCCGCCGAACAGAGCGTCGCCGGCCAGCGCCTTCTGGACGCCGAAGACGAAGACCGGAATCGCGAACACGAGCGTGGCCGCCAGTCCGACGGTGTCCAGGATGCCCAGTGCCATCACACGGTGTACTGCGCCGACCCGGAAAAGCGCCCCGTTCGGCGTCGGGGGTCACGCTCCCCGTTCGCCGTCAGCGGGCGACGCCCTCGGGAAGCTCCTCCTCGTCGGTCGAGAGTCCGGTCGTGACGAGCAACCGGAGGCCGCGCCGGACGCTCATGTCGAGTTCCCGCATCTCCGAGTCGGGGACCAGCAGGAGGCGACCGCCGGTCGGGTTCGGGCTGTTCGGGACGAAGACGGTGTAGAGTTTCTCGTCGACGGCAGAACGGGCCGGCCGCGGGGCGTCGTTCGTCACGAATCCGATGGCGTAGCTCCCGGCGCGGGGGTACTCGACGAGGACGACCCGCTCGTACCCGTCGGAGCGCTGGGAGAGCGACTCGCTCACCTGCCTGACGCCGAAGTAGACGGTCCGCACGAGCGGGACGAGTCGCACGCCGCGCTCGAACCCGCCGAAGAGTCGCTGACCGAGACTCCACGACGCGAGGTAGCCGAGCGCCGTTATCGTGAGGGCGACGAGGACGGCGGCGAGCAGCTGGGCGACGAACTCGATGTCGCCGGTGTAGGTGGTGAGTCGCGTCGCGCTGACGACGGGGTTCAACACGCCGGTCACGCGCGCGAAGACGAACTGGAGAACGAACGCCGTCACCGCGAGCGGGGCGACGAGCAGGAGTCCCGTGACGAAACTCGTCCTGAGGCGACCGGTGATGGACATGGCGGCCGTTCTCCCGCGGGTCGTATGAGGGTTCGGGGCGGGGCGGACTGGCACCCGGACAGACCGGGGCCCGACCGGGGACCGGCTCCCGCACCGGGTACCGTTTTCGAGACGCGACACGGGAATGGAAAGGGACAAGAGCGGCGACCGTGAAGCCGCGGGCATGTTCACGGGCATCGTCGAGGAGACCGGAACGGTCGCCGCCGTCGAGTCGGCGGAGGGCGGCCGTCGGCTCCGCATCGACGCGACCTTCGCGGACCTCGAACACGGCCAGTCGATCAGCGTCAGCGGGGCCTGTCTCACCGTCGAGCGGGCGGTCGACGGGGGGTTCGAGGTGTTCCTCGCCGCGGAGACAGTCGAGAAGACCTACCTCGGGGACCTCCGCGAGGGCGACGCGGTGAACCTCGAACGGGCGCTCCCGGCGAACGGGCGCTTCGACGGCCACCTCGTGCAGGGCCACGTCGACACCACCACCGAGGTCACCGGCGTCGAGCGCGTCGGCGACGACTGGTGGTTCGAGTTCGCGCTCCCCGAGTCGGTCGCCCGGTACGTCGTCCAGAAGGGCTCTATCGCCCTCGACGGCATCAGCCTCACCGTCGCAGAGCGCGGCGACGACGAGTTCGCCGTCGCCATCATCCCGACGACCTACGACCTGACCACCCTCTCCGAGAAGTCCGTCGGCGACCCGGTCCACCTCGAGGTCGACGTGGTGGCGAAGTACGTCGAGTCGCTGGTCGAGGGCTACCGCGAGTAGGCGACCCCCCGCCGCCCCGTCCCCGCTGTTCTGCCGGTTCGTTCCGCCGTTTGCTGATTCTCCCCGCTGTTCTACCGGTTCGTTCCGCCGTTTGCTGATTCTCCCCGCTGTTCTGCCGGTTCGTCCCGT
>JBDGSQ010000110.1:0-5503 GCA_042217455.1 Haloferacaceae archaeon
GCACTACACGTACGACATGCCCGACGACGTGACCGTCGCGGACTTCTCCTGTCCGTACTGCGGCGGCACCGAGTGCCTGGAGGAAATTCGGCTATGACCGGACTGAAGGAACTCGGCGAGTCGGCCGCGAACGCCGTCTTCGAGCGAATCGGCCGGGGCGTCGGCCACGTCCAGGAGCGCAAGCCGCTCCCGTACGACCTGCTGGAGTCCGAGGACGCCTACCTCGTCGTCTTCGACGCCCCGGGGGCGACCCGGAGCGACGTACAGGTCCGGTTCCTCGAGGGCGAGGTGCAGGTCCGCATCGACCGCTTCCGGGACTTCTACGAAGATTTCGACATGCGGTTCCCCGGCCGGGGGCTCGCGCTCGACGGACGGGCCGAACTGCCGGACGACGGCGTCGTCGACGCCCGCGCCGCGTCGGCGACGCTCACCAGCAGAGGGACGCTCCACGTCCGGATACCGAAAGACGGCGAGGGACACCGCGTCGAGGTGACCGAGGAGGGGACGGAGACCGACGTCGAGTCCGAGACGGCAGGCGAACCCCCCGCGGACGAAACCGGCGAGGGCGAGGCGGCAGCGGCCGAGGCGGCAGACGAGACCGACGGCGGGGCGTAATCGTCCCGCGTCGACGAGGCGTGACCCTCCCGCCCCGTCTCGATTTCTCCTCCCGGTTTCTTCCTGTCTGATCCTCCCCTCCACTTCGACTCCCGTTCTCTCCGGGACGTAGTGACCGAGTCGGTCGCGCCACGTCGGCTCCCGGACCCGCCGGTCCGCCGGACTCGGGTGAAATCCCTCCGTACCAGTCGGTGAATCACTTCCCGTACCAGTCGGCGCGTTTCGCCCCGAATCGCCGTGAATCTCCACCCGAATCGCCGGTGAGCCTATCGATGCGGCTTCGGGAGCAGGTCGGAGAACGGTTGCTCGGTCAGCCACGCCACGAGGGCGTCGAGTTCGCTGGAGGCCTTCTCGAACAGTCGCTCGCCGGCCTCGACCGAGGCGTTCGTCGGTTCCCCGGCGACCCCGCTCTCGCTGAAGTCGGCGGTGTCGAAACCGACGCCCGCGCCGTGGACGGAGGTCCCGAAGCCGTCGCTCGCGCCGGCCTCGGCCTCCTCCAGTGCGTCCTCGCGGACGAGTTCCTCCGCGACGTGATACACCATGCTCGTCTCCATGGCGTCGGCGTGGGTGATGCCCTCGACGTCGAACAGCTCCGACTCGAGACCGTCGAGGTTCGACCACCAGTTCCACGGCGCGGCGAAGGCGACCTCGTCCTGGCGGAGGCGGCGGGCCGCCCGCCGGAGTGACGTCGAGTTGCCGCCGTGGCCGTTCACCAGCACCGCCTTGCGGACGCCGTGGCTCGCCACGCTGGCGACGACGTCCGACACGTAGTCCTCGAACGTCTCGGGTTCGGTCCAGAGGGTCCCGTGGAACTGGCGGTGGTGCTCGCTCACGCCCACCGGTACCGTCGGGAGGACGAGCGCGTCGTCCCTGTCGAGGCTCCGGGCCACCGCCTCGGCGGCCATGAAGTCGGTGCCGAGGGGGAGCGCCGGGCCGTGCTGTTCGACCGAACCGGTGGGGAGCACCGCGACTTCGACGTCGTCGAGTCGGTCCGCGAGGGTCGTCGTCGTCTCTCGCTCTGCGAGGTACATGGGCGGGCATCTCCCCGGGACCACTTAGGTGTGACCCGCCGCGCCCCGGGACGCCGCCGACTACGCCACGAACTCGGAGACGCCGCGGGCGGGGTAGCCGACGACGACGTCCGCCCCGGCCTCCTTGAGAGTCCGGACCCGGTCGCCCACGGCTTCCGGCGTGCCGGTGAGGGCGAAGTCGTCTGCGGCCGCGAGCAGGACCGACCGCGCCCGCCCCGTGGCGGCCGAGTCAGTCGCCGCGCCCTGAGGGAGCGCCTCCGCGACGGGTCGCCGCCGGGAGACGTAGTCGCCAACCGCGTCGAGTATCTCGTCCTCGTCGGCCGTGAGAACCGTCGGCGCGTAGACGGCGACGTCGCCGGCGAGACCCGCCGAGCGGAGCGACCGCAGCTCGCGTTCGGTCCGCCGGGAGAGGAGTTCGTACTGGGTCCCCCCGGCGGCCAGCGCGATTCGCTCGATGCCCTCGGTGCCGACCCACGCGTCGCCGACTCGCTCGCGGGCGGCCCCGAGTCGGGGGGCGACGGCCCGCTTTCGCTCCGCCGCAGAGAGGTACGCGGGGTGGCCCGCGACCAGCACGTGGGCCACCTCCTCCGGGAGCGACGAGAGGAGACTGTCGTCGCCGAGGGGGTCGAAGCCGTCGGCGCGAACCGGGGTCGTCAGCCGTATCTCTCGCTCCCCGGCGAGTTCGGCGAGGAGGTCGAGGTCGGGGAGGTGCTCGCGGCCCTCGTAGTCGATGGCCACCCGCTCGAATGGGAGGTCGAAGGCGCACGACACGTCACACTCGGACGGCTTGAGCGCCGCCGCGTCGAGGCTCGTCACCTCGAGGAGAGACTCCGCTCTCAGCATCCGTCGTCACCCCGTCTGCAGACGCAACTGCTCAGAATAGTCGATTCACCGTCGCGGAACGCGATCCATCGTCTGTGCGACCATGTACCACCTCGTAGACCGTTCCGCGGGATAAACGTATCGACCGCGTCCAATCTCCGGTCGCGTCGGTCGGCGGACAGGTGGAGGCGGCCGTCACCGGGGGACGTCCGCGTCGGGGTCGACGTACCGGTCCACCTCGGCGGGCATCGTCCAGTCGGTGGTGAGTTCGAGCAACTGCACGAGCATCCGGCCGGTCGCACCCCAGACGGTGTAGCCGTCGACGGTGAAAAAGTGGACGCGGACCTCGCCGTACTTCGGGTGCTCCCGGCACTCCGACTCGTAGTTGTCGCGGGCGACGAGTTCAGCGACCGGGAGGACGACGATCTCGGCGACTTCGCGCTCGTCTGGGGTGTACGTCCGGTCGGGGACGGAGGCGACGAACGGGCGGACGGCGTAGTCCGTCGTGGTCTCGATGTCGTCGAGCCGGCCCACGATGTCCACCTCGGTCGGCCGCAGGGAGATCTCCTCTCGCGCCTCCCGGAGCGCCGTCGCCTCCAGACTCGCGTCGCTCGGCTCTCGGCCGCCACCCGGGAAACTCATCTGGCCGGGGTGCTCCCCGAGGTGGTCGGCCCGCTTGGTGAACAGCAGGTGTTCCTCGCCGTCGCGGACCAGCACCGGTGCGAGGACCGCCGCTTCCCGCGACGCACCGGATATCGTCGACGGCGTGTGCCGAACGACTCCCGAGAGGTCCATGTAGAGAGTCAGTCGCCCGACGCTCTTAATCTTGGAGGGCCGCGGCGAGCTGCTCGCGGGCGTCGGTCACGTCGACCGGCGCCCAGGCTTCGAGGTCGTAGCTCACGTCGAGGAGGAACGCGGCCCGCTCCCGGTCGTCGTCGGCCGTCGCGCGGGCCGCCTCCGCGAGGAGTCGCTCCGCGACCGCCTCGCCCAGTCGCTCGCGGTCGACGGACCGGTCGGGCACGTCGAGGATGTGCGGGAGGTCCGCCGCGTTCTCGGGCAGGGTCGGGAAGGCGGTCGGGCCGGCGACGAGGAGCGCCCCGTTCTCGTCCGCCGTGTCGCCGCGAGTCGCACTGTCGCTCCCGACCGCCGACCCGTCGCCCGCGGGGTCGTACTCGACGAGATAGTACTCCGCGACGGCCTCGTCGATTGCCTCCGCGAGGGCCGCCTCGTCGACCTCCCGGCCCCGCTTGAACGCCAGTTCCGCGAGCGCCGCGGACAGCTCCTCGCGGGTGAGCGCCCCGAAGAGGTCGACCACGCCGGCGAGGTCGTCGTACGTCGCGGTCACGCGCTCTCTCCCCCGGCGAGGTCGTCGTACGTCGCGGTCACGCGCTCTCTCCCCCGGCGACGTCGGTCGCTCTCGGAGCTCCCCACCCCTCGACTGAATCGGCGTCGGTCGCTCTCACGCCTCTCTCCCCCCGACTGCGTCCACGTCGGCGGGCGACTCGACCACGGCCGCCTCGCGGACGGCCGCGGGCGTCAGCGGGGCGTCGTCCCACGCGGGGAGCCGGTCGTCGGGACCCGGCGGCGCGACGGCCTCGGCGTAGCGGTCGACCTGGTCGAGTTCCGACTCCCGGTCGTACCCGAGGCCGTTGAACGCCGCGTCTGTGGCGTACTGCCTGACGAGCGCCGCCGCGTGTTCGCGGTAGCTTCCCGGGAGCGACGCGAAGTCGGGTTCGACGCCGTGGTCCGCGAGGGCGCGGAACAGCGCGCCGCCGACGGCGGCGCTCATGTCCGTCAGGCCGGTCGGCCCGCCGACCGCGCGGTGGTCGTGTTCGTAGGCCCCGAGGTCGACCTGTGCGGTCCCCTCGAAGCCCGCGAGGTCGAACGCGTCGCCGAGCGTGCCGACCTCCAGCCCCCACGACCGCTGGACTCTGAGCCGCCGGACCACGTCGCTCGTCGCGGCGAACTCCCCCGCGAGGGCGTACCGGAACGCCCCGAGGTAGTCGAGCAGCGGGTGGTCGCGGGCCTCCCCGAGCGCCCGGACCAGCGGCCGGTAGAACAGCCGAAAGAGCCGGCCGTACAGCCGGTCGTTCTCGACTCTGGCGTAGTACCCCTTCACGAACTCGTGGTCGTGTGCGAGGGGAAAGAGCAACCGGTGGACGTACTCCGCGGTGTAGGTCCTCGTGTCGGCGTCGTGGACGACGACGTAGTCGGCGTCGAGCGCCTGCCCCAGCGCCAGCCAGACGTCCCGTCCCTTCCCGCGTTCGCCGTCGAGTCCGTGGGAGGCGAGCGTCTCGTCGAGTTCGGGCGCGTCGCACCAGAGGACCGAGAGCGAGAGGTCGAACCCCGAGAGCCACGTCAGGAAGTCGTCGATTCGCCCGGCGGCGGCGTGAAGCGGGACGACGACCGCGGCCGGATCGACCCGCTCTAGCTGCGAGAGGACCCGCCCTGCGGCGAGTCCCGCGTACTCCCGTTCAGTCATCGGGACGACGACGGCGGTCCGGTCCGTCGGGACGGCGGGCCGCGCACTCGCCGGCGACGACGACAGGTCGTGCAGCGTCGTGATGCGCTCCTGCACGTAGTCCATCACCGTCACCTCGGGCCGGTCGCCACAAAAGCGCGCGGGTCGCGGCGGGCCGCCCGGAGACGCCGCCGCGGGCAGAGGCTCGCAGGGGTCGCCAGTCTGGGAGCGACTCGCAGGCGTCGCCGTGGTCAGTCTGGGGGCGACCCGCAGACGTCGCCGCGGTCAGTCTGGGAGCGACCCGCAGACGTCGCCGCGGTCAGTCTGGGGGCGACCCGCAGACACCAGCACCGTCAGCGCGGGAGCACACCGGCCCGCTGGCCGGCGATGAGCCCGGCGACGATGACGGCGAGACAGACCGCCAGTCCGCCGAAGACGGCGTCGTAGGTGAATCCGTGCTCGACGAGCGCGCCGACGACGGACGACCCGCTGGCCTGTACGATCATCATCGCGCCGCTGTAGACGGCGTAGGCGCTCGCCCGGGAGTCGTCCGGGAGCGTGTCGAGCAGGTAGG
>JBDGSQ010000087.1:0-5408 GCA_042217455.1 Haloferacaceae archaeon
TCTCCGTCTACGAGTCGCGGTCGTCGACGAGAACCGCCTCGATGAGCTGGGCCGACGCGCGCCGGAGCCGACCGCTGGTCGCCGTGGGTGAGATTCCCAGATACTCGGTCAGCCCTTCCAGCGACGTCTTCCGCGGATCGTCGTAGTAGCCGTTGACGTAGGCCGCCAGCAGCGCCTCGTTCTGGCGCTCGGTCAGCCCGTAGTCGCGCCGGTCGTAATCTTTCTCCGTGTGGTCGAGTTTGAGAACTTCCAGCTGAATCCCCCGTTCGGAGGCGTACTCGCTGAGCGCGTAGAGCGCGTCGTGGTCCGCTAGCTGTAACTCGAGCAGCCACCCGTTCGAGTTGCTGCAGGAGGCCATCGTGAGCCCCCCGATGTCCAGTACCGACGGCGTGATGAGCACCGCGTCGCGGCTGTACTCGATGCCGTAGATACGCCGGTCCGTCTTCTCGACGATGACCGAGAAGTCCGCGACGGTGTGGTCGTCGGCGAGCGCCGCCTCGATCGACTCGAAGTCGGACGACTCGATTCTGAAGTAGTTCACGTCGCGCTTCGGGTCCGTCCCCGCGTCGGAGACGACCCGGATCGTCGCCTCGGGGCACGCGCGAATCGTCGGGACGAGCGCCATGTCCGGATGTTCAACGTAGACGTCTGTCGACAGTACCATCGTGTTCCTCCCCGAATCGGCTCGTCGGTCGGCGTCCCACCGCAGTTCGAGGAATGATACCGTTTAACAGGGATGGACCGTCTTAAATTTTCTGAACCACTGCAACGGCGGGGTCTCCCTCGCGGGGGGCGCTCCGGGCGTCGACCGGTCACTCCGTCGGGCTGTCGACGACGATGGTCATCTCGACGAGCGACTTCATCCCGCGTCGCAGTCGACCGTTGACCGCCGTCGGGGAGAGGTCGAGCGCCTCGGCCAGTTCCTCCAGCGACGTCTCCCGCGGTTCCGCGAAGTACCCCCGCTCGTACGCAGCCACGAGCGTCTCCTGCTGGCGGTCGGTCGGCGCGGCCGGTCCCGGGTACTCCGGGCCGGTGCGACCCTTGTTCCGGAACGCCAGCACCTCGAACGTGAACCCCTCGTCGCGGGCGTGCTGCCAGATCGTGTGGAGCGCCTCGCGGTCCGGCAACAGCCAGTGTTCGTGCCAGCCTCGCGGCTCCGTTCCCCCGTTCACGCTCCGGGCATCGAGCACCACGCCGCGCGAACTGCTCACCGTCGGATTGAGGAGCCTCGTGTCGTCCGTGAATTCGACGATCCAGAGCTTCTGGTCCTCGAAGCCCGACATGGGCTGGACGTTGCGGACAGTCGGGTCGTCCTCGATAACCTGCCGCACGTCGCTCGACCCGTCGTACTCGAACCGCAGGACGTACTTGCTCTGTCCCGGATCCGTACTCGCCTCGCGGACGACGGTCGCATCCAGACCTCGAAGCCGATTGAACGTCGGGACGAGCGCTCCGCGCTCGTGGGTGAACCGGACTTCGCTGATGATTACCATTGTGTCGGTTCGACTATCGGTCGATACCTTCCTCTAGGGAGCACAGACCGTATATATTCGTTCCTCCGGATAACGGTTCGCCCCGCCCGGAGGTGACGCGCTCACTGCTGATTTTCGGATGCCTCTCGGAGGCGTTCGACGATGTCCTCCCGCTGGATTTCGCGTTCGCCTTCGGTGGCGAGTCGACCGACGACGAGGTCGATGAGGTTGAGCCGTTTCAGCATGTCGAGGGCGTCCTTCTGCTCGATGCCGATCTCCCGTTTGACCTCGTAAATCGTGTTCGACCGCTTTATCGTCTCGATGAACGAGTCGACGGTGACGTCGTCCGGGAGTCCGATTCCGTCGGGCAGTGCGACCTGCGACTGCACGTCCTCTCCGGGGTCGGCCGCCGGCGCGTCCGCCCGGTCGTCCCCGCGGTCGTCGGACCGGTCGCTCGTCTCGTAGGAGTTCGGCTGGTGGATACCGTGATCGACCATGTACCGGCGGACCGTCTCCGCCGTTACGTCCATGCCGAGTTCGTCGGTCATCTCGGCGAAGGTGTCACAGGACTCGTACACCTCTGCGAGGAGGTCCGGGTCCCGGAACGGCGGGACGTCACTGTCGCGGCTCGACGCCGCTGTTCCACCGGTTTCGCGGGCGACGTCCCCGTTTCCGGCCGGAGCGTCGTCGACGCCGACGTCGTCGTCGAGCGAGGCGATATCGCGGTCGGACTCGTTCGCTTCCGCCGGGTCGCGGCCGACCGGTACCGACGTGGTGAGGGTGACCGTCGCGGGTCCGTCACCGGTCAGGGTTACGCTCCCCGGTTCGACCGTGACGGCGTCAGGGCGGGACGTGACCGGTGCAGTCGAGGCTATCGACAGGGCGAGCGTCCCGTCGGAACCGACCTCCGCGTCGGTGAGCGCGAACGACGTCCCGTCGCCGTCTCCCGGGTCAGTCGCCACGGGGAGCTCTATCTCGGCGCGCAGCACCATCTCCCCGTCGGAACTCCCCGACGATTCGACGCGGGTGACCCTCCCGTCGTCGTACTCGTCGAGGACGTCGGCCAGTTCCCTGAGCGCGTTACAAACTACCACGATAACCCTTGTGGAAAAGAGGAACAGTAAGTATCATCAAACTATGTGATAAATAGTGCGTCCGTTTATATATCCGGACGCGGTGAGCCGGTGACGTCCGGGGGCGCTCACCGCTGCCGACGACGCCTCACTGCCGGGTGACGGGCCGGTCTGTCTCGTACGCGCGGCCAGAGCGGGCTCGCGGCGAGCGGGACCGCGAGTGCGGTCGCTCGTCGGCGACTGTCACCGCCCCAGTTTCTCTGCCCGCCACGACTCGGTGTCGGGCACCTGGTTGAACGTGTAGATGTGGACCCCCCGGATGTCGTAGTCGCTGTCGTCGGCGTACGGGGCGATGCCCTCGATCAGATCGTCCGGCGTGTACTTCCCGCGCGAGCCGACGAGCTGGCGCACGAACCCGAGGACGCCGGAGGTCTTCCGGAGGAAGCGGACCGAGTCACCGACGCCGACCTTCTGGGAGATGCTCAGCAGCCGCTGGTACTTCATCACGCCCGGTACGCCGACCTCGACGGGGAGGTCGACGCCCCGCTCTCTGATCTCCTCGATCCACGCTATCACGTCCGCCGGGTCGTAACAGAGCTGCGTCACGATGTACGTGGCGTACGGTTCCTTCCGCTCCATGGCGTCCGCGAGCGTCTGGTCGTCGAGGAACTCGTGTCCCTCCGGATATCCGGTGATGCCGACCTCCTCGAAGGAGTGGTCGAGTTCCGCGAGCGCCGTCAGCAGGTCGTAGGCGGACTCGAACTCGCCCGCCGGCTCCTCGCGGTCGCCGCCCGGGACGAAGATGTCGGTGACGCCCGCGTCGACCAGCCGACCCGCGATCTCGTCGAGGTGGTCCGGCCCCTCGACGTACCGGGCCGCGATGTGCGGGACGATCTCGTATCCCTCGGCGGCCGCCTTCTCGGTCCACTCGACGGTCGCTTCGAGCCCGAGCGTCGGGGAGGTGGTGATGGCTATCTGTGCGCCGTCCGGCAGGTGCGCCATCTGCTCCCCGAAGCTCTCGAACGGCATCAGCTCGAAGCGGGGGTCCGTCAGCAGGTCCCGCACGTTCTCGTCTGTCGTCGAACGCGTTCCAAGTTGCATTGTTCTGGAATTGGGTCCGATTGGCGACGGTGTCTGCGGCCGCCGGTTCGCGTCGCCGCCGGCGGGTCCACGTCGGTCGTCGTCTTCACGTCCGCGCGCGAGACGGCCGCCGCCATCGCGGCGACGGTCACTCGGCTGTGTCTTCCCTGGCGTGCAGTTTGGCCTGCTCGCGCGCGCTCGGGTTGACGGACTCCTTGAACGGCACCTCGGAGACCGTCGCGTACACCGGCTCGCCGGGCTCCTCCGCGTACTCGTCGGGGAGGTGAACCTGGAACTCGATGTCGAGGTCCTCTTCGTAGATGGCGTCGTCGAGCGTGGCGTCCGCCTCCGCTTCGAGTTTGTCGGCCGGGACGAACCCGAGCCCGATGTTCGTGTCCAGTTCGGGGTTGTACCACGGCGAAGTCAGGTAGCCGCACTCCTCGCCGGTCTCGGGGTCCGAGATGAGCCAGAAGTCCGACGCGTAGTCCCGGATCGGTTCGCCAGCCATCTTCAGCCCGACGAGTTTCAGGTTGAACGGGTACTCGCCGCTCTCGACGAGCGCCTTCTGTCGTTCGAGCTCCTCCTTGCCGATGTAGTCTGCCTCCTTTTCGTCCCTGACGTGGTATCCCAGATTGACCTGGAACGGCGAGGTCTCGTGGTCCATGTCCTGCCCCCACGAGAGGATGCCCGCCGCGATGCGGCGGTGGTGGCCGGGCGCGATCTGCATCCCGCCGTGGTCGCGGACGCTCTCTAGCACGGGGTCCCAGACGGCCTCCGCGTTCTTCGAGGCCTCCTTGACGTAGATCTCGAATCCCTTCTCGCCGGAGAACCCGGTCTGGCTCACGAGCACCGGACAGCCGTTCACCTCGGCGTCCATCAGGCCGTAGTAGGGGATGTCGTCCACCTCCTCGCCCACCACGTCGATCATCACGTCGATGGATTTCGGCCCCTGAATCTGCATCGGGGCGACGTCGATCTCGTCGATGTCGACGTCGAAGTCCATCCCGACGTTGACGCCCTGCAGCCACTGCATGAGCGTCGAGTCCGAGATGGAGAACCAGAACTCGTCTTCGCCCGGGCGCAACAGGACGGGGTCGTTCAGGATGCCGCCGTCCTCGTTACAGAGGATGACGTACTTCCCGTGCATCGGCTCGATCTGGGTGGCGTCGCGGGTGATGACGTAGTTGACGAAGTCCTCGGCCTCCGGTCCCGTAACGCGGATCTGACGCTCGACTGCGACGTCCCACAGCGTCACGTCGTTGACCAGTGCGTCGTACTCGACCATCGCACCGCCGTCTTCGGGTTCGACGAGGCCGCGCGGGTGGTAGACCCGGTTGTACACCGTCGCACGCCACGCCTCGTTCTCCTGAAAGGACTTGTGGAAGAACGGCGACTTGCGCACGCGAGTCGAGACCAGCATCTCGATTCCCGGGTCGCCGGTCTGGCGGAGGTTCCTCGGCAGTACACGGTCGGACTGGTCGACGCTCGGATAGTTCGGATGCTCTTCCGACGTCGACTGCTCGTTGCTTGGCATCGTCTCTCAATGACTCGTCCGTCCCTCATAAAAAGGCGGGAGGCGACCGAGTCTCCGTCTCTCTAATGTCCAGAAATCGGGCTTTTTAGACCCTGTATCCTGCGTTTACGTTTTATCAGGAGTTCGATTGTTCTCTCGCCTCACGCCACGAACTACCGGGTTCGTTACACGTTGTGGAACCCCGGGTGCGTCGTCGGTTGCGGAGGGGGGTGACGAGCGACTGTGCGGTTCGGTCGACGGGAACGCGAG
>JBDGSQ010000107.1:0-5347 GCA_042217455.1 Haloferacaceae archaeon
GCTCACTCGCCCTCTGCGTTCGCCGCGCGCCAGATTGTCTCCGCCGTCAGCGGCATGTCCACGTGGTCGACGTCGAGCGGTCCGAGCGCGTCGACGACGGCGTTGACGAGGGCGGGTGGGGCGGCGATGGTGCCCGCCTCGCCGACGCCCTTCACGCCGAGCGGGTTCGTCGGACTCGGCGTCTCCGTGCTCTCGGTCTCTATCTCCGGGACGTGTTCGGCCTTCGGGACGGCGTAGTCCTGCAGCGACCCGGTGACGAGCGTACCGGTGTCGTCGTACTCGGCCCCCTCGTAGAGCGCCTGCCCCAGCCCCTGCGCGACGCCGCCGTGTATCTGCCCCTCGACGAGTTTCGGGTTGATCTGCACGCCGCAGTCGTCGACGGCGACGTAGCGCTCGACGTCCAGCGCCCCGGAGTCGGGGTCGACGGCGACGACCGCGGCGTGGGTGCCGAACGCGTACGCGGTCCCGTCCTGGTCGAAGAACGTCGTCGACTCCAGCCCCGGTTCGACGCCCTCGGGGCGGGACATGGCGTTGGCCGTCCGCGCCACCTCGCGGAACGAGAGGCTGCGGGCCGGTGCCCCGCTGACGCGGAACGCCCCGTCCGCGAGTTCGACATCGTCCGGGTCCGCTTCGAGGCGGGCGCTCGCGACCTCGATCGCCTTCTCGCGCACCTCGCGCGCGCTCTCCGCGACGGCGTTCCCGCCCGCGATGGTGCTCCTGCTCCCGAACGTCCCGGTCCCCTGCGGGATGCGGTCGGTGTCGCCCTCGACGACGTCGACGGCCTCCGGGTCGACGCCGAGTTCGTCGGCGACGATCTGCGCGTACGTCGTGCCGTGCCCCTGACCGTGCGAGTGCGTCCCGGCGAAGACCGTCACGCCGCCGTCGGGGTGGACGCGGACGACGCCGCTCTCGAAGCTGACCCCGGTCGACTCGACGAAGCTCGCCAGGCCGACGCCGACGAGACGGCCGTCCTCGCGGGCCTCCGCGTCGCGGACGCGCTCGTAGTCGACGGCGTCGAGCGCCCGCTGCATCGCCGGCTCGTAGTCGCCCGAGTCGTAGGTCGCCCCGACGGCCGTCTCCACGGGGAAGTCGTCGGGTGCGAGGAGGTTCCGGCGGCGGAACTCGGCGGGGTCGACGCCGAGGTCGTCGGCGGCGCGCTTCACCAGTCGCTCGAGGACGTAGATGGCCTCCGGGCGGCCGGCGCCGCGGTAGGCGTGTATCGGCGCGGTGTTCGTGAGGACCGCGCGAGTCCGACAGAAGATGGCCGGCAGGTCGTACTGCCCGGCGAGCAACCGCCCGTACCACAGGGTCAGCGCGGCGCCGAGCGGGTAGCCGCCCGTGCCCGCGTGCGTCTCCGCGCGGAGCCCCCGCATGGTCCCGTCGTCGTCGAACGCCAGCGCCGCCGTCGTCACGTGGTCGCGGCCGTGTGCGCCCGCCTCGTAGTTCTCCGTGCGGGTCGCGACCCACTTCACCGGGCGGCCGACCCGGAGGGCCGCCCACGCCGCGGTCGTCTCCCCCGGGTAGTGGTGTCCCTTGTGGCCGAACCCGCCGCCGACGTCCGGCGAGACGACGTGCACGTCCGACTCGTCCATCCCGAGGGCCTCCGCGAGGTCCGAGCGGTGCGCGTGGGGGTTCTGGCTCGTCATGTCGACGCGGAGCCGACCGTCCTCCTCGCGGGCGAGCGCCGCCCGCGGCTCCATGGCGTTCGGTATCAGCCGGTTGTTCCGGAGGTCGAGTTCGACGACGCGGTCGGCGTCGGCGAACGCCCGCTCGGTCGCCGACTCGTCGCCGAGCGTCCCCGTCGCCACGACGTTGTCGGGACACGCCTCGAACAGGGCCGGCGCGTCCGGCTCGGTCGCCGCGACCGGGTCCACGACCGCGTCGCGGCGGTCGTACGTCACCTCGACGGCCTCCGCGGCGTCGGCCGCCCGGTACCGCGACTCGGCGACGACCGCCGCGACGGGCTGGCCCTGGTACCGCACGCGCTCCTCGGCGAGAATCGGGTGCCCCGGCACGTCCGCGTCGAGGTACTCGCTGGCCACCTCGATGCGGCCCGGAACCCCCGACGCCTCGACGTCCTCCCACGTGTAGACTGCGAGCACCCCGGGCAGTTCCTCCGCGGCGCTGCCGTCTATCTCCTCGACGTTCGCGTGGCCGTACCGGCTCCTGACGAACGTCAGGTGAGCCGCGTCGGGCACCGAGATGTCGTCCGTGTACCGCGCGTCGCCGCAGAGGAGGTCCGGGTCCTCGCGGCGCTCCATCGCGCTCCCGACGAAGCGCTCGTTCCGTGCCAGTTCCTCGACGTCGCCCTGTTCGGTCACGACCGACCACCCCGTGCCACGCGTCGACGTCCCATACCGGCACATCGTGACGGTCCCTAATAACGGTGGGCCGGTCCGGGTCGTCCCCACTGGTCGGTCGGGGGTCGAACTCGCGTCGCACGGACGTCCATAGACGGCTGACTCGTCGATTTCCCGACGCGTATACGGAGGATTCTCCTACCGGTGACCGGTGGGTACCACCGTGAGTCAGATCGAGGCGGTCCTCCTGGACCTCGACGGGACGCTCGTGCGCTACGAGCGGTCGCCCGGCGAGGTGTTACGGGCGTCCTTCGAGGCGCTGGGGACCGAGCCGCTGTTCCCGGTCGAGGAGTACTACGCCCGGTACGACGAGTTCGCGGAGCAGTGCGACTCGATGGACGAACTCCGCGCGGAGTGCTTCGCAGCGCTCGCCGCCGAACGCGGGTACGAACCGCAGCGAGGGCGGGACGTCGCCGAGGCGTTCGGCGACGAGCGCGACCAGACGAACGTCGAACTTCTCCCGTCTGCCGAACGCGTCCTGGACGAACTCGACCGGACGTACCGACTTGCCGTCGTGACGAACGGGACACCGGACGCACAGCGGCAGAAAGTCGACGCCGTGAACCTCGACCGGTGGGTCGACACGGTCGTCGTCGCGGGCCACGAGACGCCGCCGAAACCCGCCCCGGAACCGTTCGAGCGAGCGATGCGGACACTCGACGCGACGCCCGCGACCACGGTACACGTCGGCGACTCCCTCGAGACGGACGTCGCCGGCGCGACCGCTGCGGGGATAGACTCCGTCTGGATATCCGAGCGCGAGGGTCACGGGGAGGTCACGCCGACGCACCGAATCGACTCCGTCGGCGACCTCCTTGCGCCCCCGTGGGCGACGGGGTCGTCCGGCCGCCGGTGACGGCGATGGCCGATTCCGCCCCGCCGTGAACGCGGGGCGGGCGACACTGGGGCACCACTTAAGCGGCGGGGACACCCGAGGTAGAGTCGAGAGACACGATGACACGTGCCAGCGATCCGTACGACCTGCAGCGGTTCGTCGACGCGCAGGACCCGGTGATAGCGGACGTGAAAGCGGAGTTGCGCGCGGGCCGAAAGCGGACCCACTGGATGTGGTTCGTGTTCCCCCAGCTGGAGGGACTCGGCCGGAGTCGGAGGGCAAAGCGCTACGGGATCGCGTCACGCGGGGAAGCCGAGGCGTATCTCGCCCACGAGACGCTCGGTCCCCGGTTGCGGGAGTGTACGCGCATCGTGAACGACGTCGAGGACCGCACTGCGAGGGAGATACTCGGGTCGCCGGACGACCTGAAGTTCCGGTCCTCCACGACGCTCTTCGCCGCGGTCGCAGACGACCCGGACCCGTTCGAAACGGCGCTGGAGAAGTATTACGACGGCGACCCCGACCCGAACACCCTGGAGCTGCTGGACGGGGCGTGACGGGCGAACGAGACGCTCCCGTCGGCTCACCGACACCGAGACGACGGGGAGTGGGTCAGAACCGTCCGTCCTCGAGGCGTACACCGGTCTACCGGGGCACGCGAGCGAGACCTCGCCGTCGGTCGGCCCCCTCCCAAACTTGATGTCCCCGCTCGCGCATGCCGAGGTATGGCGAGTGCGGCGTCGCTCTCGGAACCGCATGTTCTCGCGCACACGAAGCGACGGCTCTTCCCGGACGACGAGCGACCGGGCTACGCCGTCGTCGACACGCAGTTCGGGACGGCAGAGTGGCTCTCCGGTCAACCCGTCTCGAAGGCGATCCGGGAGACGCTCGCGCCGTTCAACCACGTCCGGGTCGGCTCGGGTTACCCGGACCTCGTCGGCGTCCGCGCCCTCGACGACGAGTTCCTCGCCGTCGACCGCTTCGGCGACGACCCGCCGCTCGTCGCCGTCGAGGCGAAGGGCTACACGGACGCCGGCACCGTCGACGTCGAACGCGGTGTCGTCCAGGCCCACGACCGGCTCCACGGGGCCAACGCCGCCTACGTCGCAGCACCGGCGAACGCGGTCTCGCAGTCCGCGAGGACGCTCGCGCGCGAACTCAACGTCGGCGTCCTCGGCGTCGACGCGGACGGGGCGGTCACGCCGCTCGAAGTGCCGCGCGTCGTCGGCAACCGCACGTCCGACGAGGCCTCGGCGATTCGCTTCCAGGCGACCGCGCAGGGCGTCGCCGAGCGGTCCTTCGGACTCAATCACCCGAAGAACTACCTCGCGTACCCGCTCGCGCTCTATCACGCAAGCGACACGGAGTCGATCCTCGCCGACCGCGTCGTCCGGGCCACCGACGACGCGCGCCGCGGTGCTGCCTTCCTCGGGCTGGTGGACGACCGACCGGGCGACGTCGCGCTGACCTCGCTCGGTGCGGAGGTCGTGCGGTTCGCGCTCGACCGGTACGGCTCGGTCGAGTCGGCTCTCGCCCGCTTCGCAGACTGGAAGGGCTCGGGGGAGCGCTTCTGTGAGCTGGCCCCGGCGTGGGGACTCGTAACCCGCCGCGTCGTCTGGGCGTATCCCGCGACGCGGCTCCTCGTCGAGGAACTCCAGACGATGCACGACGACGGCATCGAGGACCCGTCCCTCGTCGACCTCGTCGAGTGGCTCCACGCCCACCACCCGACGTTCACAGTCGAGTTGTTCGTCCGCGGGACAGACGACGCGCGGAGTCGCGTGCTCGACGCGGACGGCGAGCTCCGTACGGCAGCGCTCCGCGGCGGCGACGTCTATCACTCGCCGACCGTCTTCCAGCTCAAGGCGATGCTCTTTCACGCTGGCGTCCTCGCCGACCGCGGCAAGGAACCCCACCGACTCGACCCCACGGGGGACTCGTGGCGACTCCGCGTGCCGCTCCGAGCGCGGCGGTGCTGACACGCCGGCCCGAGCGCAGCTCGTCCCAGTGGGTGTCGAACGGCCCGGGGCAGTCCGCCAGAGTGAGTCCGTCGCTCGTCCGCTGGGCTCGAATCCACTGCGTCCAGTACTGCGGCGATGGCTCCTCGCTATCGCTCGTCGCGTTGTCGCCGCAGAACATGGGTCGGGGCGGA
>JBDGSQ010000067.1:0-5305 GCA_042217455.1 Haloferacaceae archaeon
GTCGTCGAGTTCAACGCCCGCTTCGGCGACCCCGAGGCGATGAACACCCTCCCGGTCCTCGAGACGCCCTTCCTCGACGTGTTGACGGCCGCCCGCGACGGCGAGTCGCTCCCGGAGCTCTCGTTCGCGGAGCGAGCGACCGTCTGCAAGTACGCCGTCCCCGAGGGGTACCCGACCGACCCGAAGGCGGGCGCGAAAATCGAGGTCGAGGTGGACGAGAGCGGCGACGCCCTCCTCTTTTACGCCAGCGTCGACGAGCGCGCGGACGGCCTGTACACGACCACCTCGCGCTCGTTCGCCGTCGTCGGCGTCGCCGACACGATAGCCGAGGCGGAGCGCCGGGCCGAGGACGCCCTCGCCGACGTGGGCGAGGGGTTCCACGTGCGCCACGACATCGGCACCGCCGACCTCCTCCAGCGCCGCGTCGACCACGTGGCCGAACTGCGCGGCGACTGAGGCCGCCGGCGGTCGACGCTTTCAGGGGACGCGGGGGCGACGGTCCCTCGCTCAGCCGACGTCCTGGTCTGCGACGGAGAGCAGCCAGTTCGACGGGTCCACGAGCGCCCGCCCCGCGATGCGGTACGGTTCCTCGGGGGCCCTCGCTGCGGGGCGAACGACCATTCGAGACTGCTCCGAGAACAGCGAGAGCGGGAGTGAGTCGTCCGGGTGGAAGCCGAACCGCCCGAGGAGTCGCGGAGCGAGCGCCTGCCCGGCGTACGTGAGCAGGTCCGCGTGCCCGGAGTCGGCGACAGCCGCCTCCAGCAGCGACCGGTACACGGCGTCGGATGCGGTCCCGTCCATCGGCAACACGTCGAGGATTCTCGCGATTCGACAGCCCCGATTCGTCTCCTCGGCGACGGTGAGGCTCCCGGCCGGCCGGCCGTCCCGCCGCGTGACGTAGGTCCGGACGTCCCAGCGCGGGTTGGCGAAGCGCCAGTCGTAGAAGGACCGGTCGCGGACGACGTGGATTCTGTCGGGTGCCGTCCGCTCGTACAGGGCAGCGAGCGTTCGCGACGGCGTGCCCTCGTGACGGGCCACCGACCCGCCGCGCCGCGACGGGAGGTGGTCGAGGGTGGCGAGATACCCCCGCGCGAGCGGGCCGGCGACACTGCCGACGGCGCGCCCGACCCGTGCCGTCCGTTTCCCGCCCGCCAGCGAGTGGTTCGCGACCGCGCGGGGGCGCTGGATGCGGTAGAACGTCGGGGTCGAGCCGACGACGCGCCAGTCGAACTTGCGCAGCCCCGGCAGGATGTCGTCCGAGGGGAAGTTGAAGTAGAGGGCCGGCGGCCCATCGGCGTACCGGTCGAGGAGCGACTCCGTCATCGACGTGAACACGCCGCGTCGCCTGTGGTCGGGGTGGACCATCCAGTCGGCAGGCATGTACGCGATGCGGTCGGACTCGCCCGCCCGGAGGCGGAACACGACGTTCGGTTCCGCACCCACGAGGTCGCTACCGTGGGTCGCGAGGACCATCGGTACCTCGTCGACGTGGGGGTTCTCCGCGAAGCGCCAGCGGAACCAGTCTGCGCTCTTCCGAACCCCCCAGACGTCCTCGTAGAGGTCGAGGAACGCGGCGGCGTCGTCGGGGTCGAACGAACGCGTCCGGTACTCCCCTCGGTCGACAGTCGTCCGGCTCATTCAACCACCATCGTCGACCCATAGAGCGACCGTCCTGTTAGTAAAGAGCACCTTTCGCGTGCTTGCTGGCCGCCTCTACGTCCGGCGCCGTCACGAGAGCGAGACCGCGACCGCCGGTGAGCGGTGGAACGTGATACGCGTGCGGTCTCGCAGTTGGGAGAGACCGTGCACCTTCATTACCGCTCGTCGTCGAGTTGGTGACGTGACCGAAGACGACAGCACCGCGCCGGACGCGGCGGGGTCGGACGACGGGGGGAGTCGTCGCCACCGCCGCCTCGAATCGCACCCCACGCCCGGCCCCCGGAACTCGCTGTATCACTGGCCGCGGGCCGTCAGTCCGCTCCGGGTGGTGCTCAACTACGCGGTCATCGTCGTCGCCCGCATCTCGCCGAGCCTCCGCCTCAAGAACTGGCTGTTTCGCCGACTGCTCGGCATGACCGTCGGCACCGGCGTGACGTGGGCGCTCGAGTCGACGCCGGACGTGTTCTGGCCCGAGCGAATCACCGTCGGGTCAGACGCCATCGTCGGCTACGACGCGACGCTCCTCTGTCACGAGTTCCTGCAGGAGGAGTATCGCGTCGGCGACGTCGTCGTCGGCGAACGGGCGATGATCGGTGCGGGCGCGGTTGTCCTCCCGGGCGTCACCATCGGCGAGGGCGCGCAGGTGGCGGCCAACTCGCTGGTCGCAGACGACGTCCCGCCCGACACCACTGTGGCGGGCGTCCCGGCGACGCCGCTCTCGCGGTCGGACGACGGGGACGGAGGCGATGCGGCGAGAGCGTAGGGAGCCGAGTCAGCGAATCCGGATGAAGCCCTTCTGAATCATCTCGTTGTTCGGGATGACGTGGTCCTCGCCGTCCGACTCGACGTGGGTGACGAACAGGTCCATCTCCTGGACGATGCCCTCGACGCCGGCGACGCGGATGCGGTCGCCGATGCTGTAGGGCTCTTTCAGGAGCAGGAACACGCCCGCAGCGCCGGAGGAGAGGAAGTCCTTGAACGCGATGCCGCCGAGGAAGATGACCGCGAAGAGGTAGGCCGCGAGGAGGACGATGAGCGCGTCCGTGGCGACCTCTATCTGTGAGAGGGCGATGAGGATGGCGATGTAGATGACGCTGTACTTCGCGAGTCGGGGGACGATGCCGGCCTGCGGCAGTTTGATGCCGCGCAATCGCTCGGCGAAGACGAGTTCGACCTTGTCGCCGACGACGACGCCGACGATGAGCACGAGGAGGGCGACGAAGAAGTTCGGCACGAACCCGGCCACGTCGTTCCAGAACCGGTCGACGAAGGAGGCTCTCGTCACCGACAGCGCCGCGAGAACGGCGATGCCGACGATGAAGTACATCGAGAGCTTCGCCACGATGCTCACGGTCGAGGTGCCGAGGTCCTGTGCCATCCGCTCGAAGGCCGTCCCCTCGATGATGTCCGGGATGCCGAGGCGGACGAGCAGTCGTCGGTTGACGACCGCGACGGTGTATCCGAGAACGAGACCGAGGAGGAGGATGCCGGCCGCGAGCCACCAGCGAGAGGGCACCTGTGAGAGTAGTTCCGAAGCGGTCCACGTCTGCAGCATCGTCAGTAGTCCTCCGGGTCGATCTCCAGAATCATCTGCCCCCCCTTGAACGCCCGGACGAGGCCGTCGGACTCGGAGAGGACGATGGCCGTCGCGTTGGTGTCGCGGGTGATCGCCGCTCCCGCCATGTGGCGCGCGCCGAGGCCCTTGGGGATGTCGACGCCCTCGGCGGAGGGTTCGAGGTAGCGGTACGCGGAGACGATCTTCCCGGAGTCCGAGATGACGAACGCCCCGTCGAGTCTGGAGAACTCCTTGAGCATCACGTTCACGATGGGGTCGCCCACGTGGACGTGGGACTTCTCGAAGGGGTTGTAGCTGAGCGGCCGGGACTTGTTCATCACCTTGCCGGCGTCGCCGACGACGAACAGCGCGCCGACCGGCTTGCCCTTCTGTCCTTTCTTCCCGAGTTCTATCGCCACCTCGAAGACGTCCCGGATGACCCCCGGGTCCGCGCGGGAGTTGGCGAAGAGGTCGTAGATGCCGGAGCGCATCTGCTCGGTCACGCGAACACGGATGACCGTGTCGCTGTCGTCGCCGAACACCGCCACGGCGCAGGCGAGGGTGTCGCCCTCCTCGACGAGCGACTGCTCCATCGCGCCCTCGACGCCGAACTTGATGCGGTCCCGGACGTTGTCGAACAGAATCGGGAGCTCCACGAACGTCTCCGCCTCGACGGTGTTCTCCGCGGCGACGACGACGACCTGTTCGTCCACGTCCGCGAAGCGCTCGTAGAACGACCCGTTCGGGGAGAAGAGGAATACGCCGTCGACGTCCGTCACGAGATCTTCGAGGAGGTCGGTCAACATCGCCATTAGATTTTAAAAAACCGGGCAGGTGGAAAAAGGTTTGTGGGGCGTCAGGCGTCGGATTCACGTGAGACCGAACGACAGCACACCCGCCTCGGGCCGCTATTTTAACCGCGAGCCGATATGATGACATAGAGATAACATTTTTGTCGTCGACGGCGCGCAGGTGAGCGGCCTCCGGCGACAGTCCGGTCGACTCGCCTGCGAGCGGTGGAACTGGCCCCGCTCGGTGCGATGCGGTCGCCGACAGGGCCCCCCTCTACTGGGGAGGAACCCGTCGGGTACCGTGGCGCTGTGCGGTCTCACTCTCGGTGTCGGCGACGCTGGCGACGTCTGTCCGACACCGGTTTCGGGGGTCGCTCTCCGGCCCGTGAACGGCCGGCAGACGGAGGTCAGCCGACGGTTAAGACCTACCGAAAACCACACCTTGAAATACCACTACGTGTTTGTAAGACAACAGAATGCTCGTCACGGAGTTCTTCCTCGAGTCGCCGATACTCTCCGAGACGCTCCAGCAGTCCGCCGGTTCGGAACTCGTCGTCGACTCGGAACACCTGCTCGAGAACGGAACGCTGCAGCTGACTGTGTGGGCCGACGGATGGCGGCGCGACGAATTCGAGGCGGCACTCGACGGCGACTCGACGGTCGACTCGCGGGACCTCCTCGTCGAGGAGGACGGTCGACCGCTGTACCGCGTTCGTCTCACGGGGGAGGGGACGGACACGTCCGTCCACCCCCGGTGGGTGGAACTCGGGGCGAAACTCATCGAGGCGGTCGGCACCCGCGAGGGGTGGGAGATTCGCATGCGGTTTCCCGGCCGCGAGACGTTCAAGCAGTTCTACCAGACCGTCTCGCAGATGGGGCTGGCGATTCGGATCCACTCGCTCTACGACGACCCGTTCGCCGACAGTGACTCGCTGCGGCTCTCCGCCAAGCAGCGACGGACGCTCGAACTGGCCCACGAGCGGGGGTACTTCGAGGTGCCGCGTCGGGTGACGCTCCGCGACCTCGCGGACGAACTCGAGGTGAGCGACCAGTCCGTCTCCGAGCGACTGCGACGCGGCATCGACCGGATTCTGACGGCGGCGGGCATCTGAGGTGCGGCGTGGCCTCTCCTCTCACTCGGGTTCACGCGCCGGTCGAGTCGAGAAGTGCGCGGGACCGGATTCGAACCGGGCCGAGACTCGCTTCGGTCGTCTCGTCGGGCTCAAATCCGCTCCTGCTCGTTCGCTCGGTCGCTACGCTCCGTCGCTCACTGCGCGGGACCGGATTCGAACCGGCGGAC
>JBDGSQ010000074.1:0-5300 GCA_042217455.1 Haloferacaceae archaeon
GAGGTGACGACGGCGTGACGCTCACCGCCTCCGTCGTCGGCGCGAGCGGGTTCGCCGGCGGCGAACTGCTCCGCCTGCTCACCGGCCACCCCGACCTCGAGGTGGTGCAGGCGACCAGCCGCGAGTACGAGAACCGGAGCGTCGGCTACGTCCACCCGAACCTGCGGGGCGTCGACCTGCGGTTCACCTCGCCAGAGGACCTCGACTCGGTGGACGCGCTGTTCGCGGCGACGCCCCACGGCGTCTCGATGACGAGCATCGACGCCTTCCGCGAGGCGGCGGACCTCGTGGTGGACCTGAGCGCCGACTTCCGCCTGAACACGGTCGAGCAGTACGAGGCGTGGTACGACGGCCACGACGCCCCCGAGTACATAGCGGAGGCGGTCTACGCCCTCCCCGAACTCACCCGCGAGGAGCTGCCCGGTGCGACCCTCGTCGCCGCCGGCGGGTGCAACGCGACGGCGACGATTCTCGGGCTGAAGCCGCTCGTGGACGCCGGCATCGTCGGCGGCGACGACCGGGTCGTCGTCGACGTGAAGGTGGGGTCCTCCGAGGGCGGTGCGAGCGCCGGCAAGGCGTCCTCGCACGCCGAGCGCTCGGGCGTGGTGCGCCCCTACGCGCCCACCGGCCACCGCCACGAGGCCGAGATCGAGCAGTTCCTCGGCCTCGACGTCGCCTTCACGGTCCACGCGGTGGACATGGTCCGGGGCGCGTCGGCGACGTGCCACGCGTTCCCCGCAGAGCCCGTCTCGAAGGGCGACCTCTGGAGCGCCTACCGCGGGGCCTACGAGGACGAACCGTTCGTCCGCCTCGTCGGGGGCGGCGGGAGCGTCTACCGCTACCCCGAACCGAAGGCCGTCGCCGGCACGAACTACGCCGAGGTCGGCTTCGAACTCGACCCCGGCAACGGCCGCGTGGTGGTCTTCTCGGCCATCGACAACGTGACGAAGGGCTCCGCCGGGCAGGCGGTCCACGCCGCCAACCTCGCACTCGGACTGGAGGAGACGGCCGGGCTCGACTTCCGGGGGCTCCACCCCGTGGGGGCGCCATGAGCGACGGGAGCGACTCCGGCGACGGCCACGCCGGACGCGACGTGCGCGCCGCGCAGCCGTCGCTCGACGGCGTCGACTGCGACGGTCCCGTGGTCGTGAAGATCGGCGGCGCGCGGACCGTCGACCCGGCGGGCACCGTCGCCGACGTCGCCGCCCTCGTCGAAGCCGGCGTCGAGGTGGTCGTCGTCCACGGCGGGTCGACCGCCGTCGACGAGACCCTCCGGGAACTCGGCGAGGAGCCGACCTACGTCACGACGCCCGGCGGCGTCTCGGGTCGGTTCACCGACGAGCGGACGATGGAGGTCTTCGAGATGGTCCTGCCCGGGAAGCTGAACACGGACCTGACGGCGACGCTCCGGGGGGCCGGCGTGGACGCGCTCGGCCTCTCGGGGGTCGACGGCGGCCTCCTGACCGGCCCGCGCAAGTCCGCGGTCAGGGTCGTCGAGGGCGGCCGAAAGAAGATCAAGCGCGGCGACCACTCGGGCAAGATAACGGGAGTCAACGACGACCTGCTCTCGACCCTGCTCGCGGGGGGGTACACCCCCGTCGTCACCGTCCCCATGCTGGCCGACGACGGCGTCCCGGTGAACGCGGACGCGGACCGCGCGGCCGCCGCGGTGGCCGGCGCGCTCGACGCCACGCTGGTCGTCCTGACCGACGTGGAGGGGGTCTACGCCGACCCGGAGGACTCCGACACGCTCGTCGAGTCCGCCGAGACGCCCGCGGACCTCGACGCCCTCAGAGACGCCGCCGAGGGGTTCATGACGAAGAAGGTCATGGCCGCCACCGAGGCGCTCTCCGGCGGGGCCGACGAGGTGGTCGTCGCCGACGCGAACGCCGACTCGCCGGTGCTGGCCGCGCTCTCCGGCGGCGGGACCCACGTGTCCGCGTCGGTTCTCGAAGCGGAGGACGCGGGAGAGAACGTCGAAGCCGAAGACGGAGGAACGAACCCCGAAGACGAGGGAGAGAACTCCGATGCGGAAGACGAAGGGGAGAACGTCGAATCGGAAGGCGAGGGTGAGAACCTCGAAGCCGAAGACGAGGGCGAGAGCGGGGGCGTCGCGTCGAGAGACGCCGTCGCCGACGGGGGTGAGGACGCGTGAGCGGTTTCGTCTTCTCCGAGAAGCCCATCCAGATCGAGTCGGGCGACGGGGCGTACCTCTACGGGAGCGACGGCACCGAGTACCTCGACTTCGGCGCGAGCTACGCCGTCGCTCCCGTGGGCCACTCCCACCCGGCGGTGGTCGACGCGATACGGACCCAGGCGGCGGACCTCACGTTCGTGCAGGCCTCCTACCCGGTGGCGGTGCGGACCGAACTGTACGAGAAGCTGGCGGCGCTCGCCCCGGGGGACCTCTCGAACGTCTGGCTCTGCAACTCGGGCACCGAGGCCAACGAGGCGGCGATGAAGTTCGCCCGGAGCGCCACCGGTCGCGAGAAGATAATCGCCACCAGACGGGCGTTCCACGGGAGGACGATGGGCGCGCTGGCGATGACGTGGAAACGGAAGTACCGCGAGCCGTTCGAGCCGCTGGCCGGCGGCGTCGAGTTCGTCTCCTACGGCGACACGGAGGAACTCGAAGCCGCCGTCGACGAGGAGACGGCCGCCGTCTTCCTCGAACCGGTGCAGGGCGAGGGCGGGGTCAACCCCGCCGACGGCGAGTACCTGCGGGCGGCCCGCGAGGTGACCGCGGACGCGGGCGCGGCGCTCGCATTCGACGAGATTCAGACCGGCATCGGCCGCACCGGGACGCTCTGGGCCTGCGAGCGGGCCGGCGTCGTCCCGGACATCCTGACGACGGCGAAGGGAATCGCCAGCGGCCTCCCGCTCGGCGCGACGCTCGTCGCCGACTGGATCGCGGCGGAGGCCGGCGACCACGGGTCGACGTTCAGCGGCGGCCCGGTCGTCGCCGCCGCGGCGAACGCGACCCTCGACGTGGTCGTCGAGGAGGACCTGCCGGCCCGCGCCGCCGAGGTGGGCGCGTACCTGCGCGCTGAACTCGAAGCGGCCGCGGAGACCCACGACCTGCCGGTCCGGGACGTGCGCGGGTCGGGCCTCATGCTCGGCGTCGAAGTGAAGCGGGGGGCCAACCGCGTCCTCCGCGACCTCGCGCTGGAGCGGCAGGTGCTCGCGCTCCCGGCCGGCCGGACCGTCGTCAGACTGCTCCCGCCGCTGGTCGTCGACGAGGGGCACGCAGACGAGGTCGTCTCGGCGCTGACGGCGGTGCTGGGGGAGTGAGATGACGGGCGACGCCACAGACGCGACGGACACGACCGGGGACGACGGCGCGTCCGAATCGACCGACTCGGCCGAGTCGCGGGCGGCTCTCTCGACCGTGTCCCACGGCGACGCCCGCGACCTGCTGGTCGACCTCGTCGCCACGCCCTCACCGTCGGGCGAGGAGCGCGCGGCGGCCGAACACCTCGTCGCCTTCTTCGAGGCCCACGGACGGGAGGCGTGGCTCGACGGCGTCGGGAACGTCCGCGCGCCCGCAGACGACGCGGTCCTCCTGACCTCGCACGTCGACACCGTGCCGGGCGACGTGCCGGTCCGCGTCGAGGACGGCGTCCTCTGGGGGCGCGGGAGCGTCGACGCGACCGGCCCCCTCGCGGCCATGGCGGTCGCGGCCGTCGAGACGGGCGTCTCCTTCGCCGGCGTCGTCGGCGAGGAGACCGACTCCCGCGGCGCGCACCACCTCGTCGCCGACCGGGAAGCCCCCGACGCGGTGGTGAACGGCGAACCGAGCGGGTGGGACGCGCTCACCCTCGGTTACCGCGGCTTCCTCGCGGGTACCTACGAGACCGAGACCGAGGGGATGCACACCTCGCGCCCCGAGCCGAACGCCGTCGAGGAGGCGATGGCGTGGTGGCGGCGGGTGACCGCGGCGCTCGACGCCGGCGGCGACGGCCCGGACGGCGAAACCACGGGCCCCTCGGTCGAAACTGCCGGCGATTCGGACGGCGAATCCACGGGCGACTCTGCCGACCCAGCCGGCGACTCCGACGAGACGCCCGTCTTCGAGCGGGTGACCGCGAAGCCGGTCGCCTTCGAGGGCGGAGTGGCCGAGGACGGCCTCGCAGTGACCGCTACCGTCGACGCGCAGTTTCGAGTACCCCCGTCACGTACTGTCGAGTCGATGCGCGCGACAGTCGAGGGGGAACTCGACGACGGAACGGTGACGTGGCGCTCGTCGATTCCGCCGACGGTGCAGTCGCCGCGGACACCGGTCGCACGGGCCTTTCGCGTCGCCATCCGCGAGGCGGGCGGGTCACCGCGACTCGTCCGGAAGACCGGCACCAGCGACGTGAACGTCTACGACGGGGCGTGGAACTGCCCGATGGCCACCTACGGCCCCGGCGACTCCGCGCTCGACCACGCGCCCGACGAGCGGCTGTCGCTCGCCGAGTACGACCGCGCCATCGGCGTCCTCGTGGACGTCTGCGAGCGGCTGCAGTGACCGGACCGAGAGCCTGACCGACCGACCACACCCAACACCGACCGACCACCACCGAACCGGACTCGAACCCGACCACACCGACCAGACACAGACCCATGCACTTCCTCGACATCGACGACCTCGACGCGGACCAGTTGCAGAGCATCCTCGACAGCGCCACCGCGATGAAAGCCGGCGAATCGGAGCCGAAACTCCCGGACACCACGCTGGCGATGATATACGAGAAGCCGAGCACGCGAACCCGCGTCTCCTTCGAGACGGGGATGACGAAACTCGACGGCCACGCCATCTACCTCGGCCCCGACGACATCGGCCTCTCGACCGGCCGGGAGCCGATTCGGGACATCTCGCGGGCCATCAGTCGCTACGGCGAGGCGGTGATGCTCCGGCTGTTCGACCACGAGGACGCAGTCGAGTTCGCCGAGTACGCGGACGTGCCGGTCGTCAACGGCCTGACCGACGCCGCCCACCCGTGCCAGACGCTCGCGGACCTGCAGACGATCCGGGAGGCGTGCGGCGGCTTCGAGGACGTGCGGACGGTGTGGGTCGGCGACGGCAACAACGTCGCCCAGTCGTTCATCCTCGGAGCGGCGCTCGTGGGGCTGGACCTGACGGTCTGCACCCCGCCGGGGTACGGCGTCGACGAGGACGTCCTCGAGCGTGCCGACGCCCTCGGCGGGCGGCCGGAGGTCGTCTCGGACCCGGCCGAGGCCGTCGCCGGCGCGGACGTCGTCTACACCGACGTCTGGGTGAGCATGGGCGAGGAGGACGAACGCGAGGAGAAACTCGC
>JBDGSQ010000091.1:0-4950 GCA_042217455.1 Haloferacaceae archaeon
AGCGGGACGAACGAGACGCCCTCGGGGTCGACGCCGCGGTAGGTGATGGAGTTGCTCCCCGCGCCCTCCTCGGTCAGCACCTCGCCTTTCACCATCGTCAGGTCGTGGATGCCGATGGCGCCCTTCGCGCGCTTGCGACCCATGGTGGCGTGGAGCTTCTCCTGCAGCTGGATGAGCGAGTCCAGCGCGTCGTCGTCGAGGTCGACGCCGCGGACGACGGCCCCGGTGACGTACGGGCGCTCGTCGGGCACCGACTCGTCGACGTGGAACGTCCAGTCGGGGTCGTTCGTCTTCGGGACGTAGACGCCCCGGTCGTCGCCGTACTGGTACCGGAGCGACCGGGCGACGCCCTCGACGCTCAGGCGGTCGAGGCGGTCGGGCGCGAACTCGAGCTGGAACTCGCCGTCCTCGGTCTCGCCCTCGAACTCGAGGCCGAGCGCGAACAGGTCGGATTTGAGCGCCTCGTCGTCTTTCTCCTCGTGGCCGGTCAGGTCGCGGAGTTCGTCGGGGTCGACGTCGACGACGGGCATCAGTGGAGCACCTCCGTCTCCCGCAGCAGTTCGAGGTCACACAGCGTCCCGTGGACGTCGCGGATGTCGTCGAATCCGTACATGAGCATCAGCAGTCGCTCCAGCGCGAGGCCCCACGCCATCACGTCGCAGTCGACGCCCAGCGGTCTGAGCACCTCGTCGCGGAACATCCCGGAGTTGCCGATCTCGATGAGCTCGTCCGTCTCCGGGTGGCGGCCGAACAGCTCGAACGACGGTTCGGTGTAGGGGTTGTAGTGGGGCTTGAACTGGATGTCGGTGATGCCGAAGCGCGCGTAGAACTCCTCGAAGGTGCCCATCAGGTCGCGCACCGACAGGTCCTCGGCCATCACCCACCCCTCGATCTGGAAGAACTCGAGCAGGTGCGTCGGGTCGAGGGTGTCGTTGCGGTAGACCTTCTCGACGCTGAAGAACCGCTGGGGCGGTTCGAGGTCGCCCTCGGCGAAGCCGGAGAGGTAGCGCATCGACAGCGACGTGGTGTGTCCCCGCAGGTCCACCTCGCGGGCGACCTCCTCGGCCCACGGCGAGTGGTAGCCGTCGCCCTCCTCGCCGACGCCGTGGAGGTGGGCGTCGCGCACGCGGTCCATCAGGTCCCGGGGGATGTCCTCCATCGGCGGCACGTCGAGGGCGAACTGGTCCCAGTGGGTCCGCGCCGGGTGGTCCTGGGGCATGAACAGGCAGTCGTTGATCCAGAACTCGGCGTCGGCGTGGGGGCCTTCCATCTCCTCGAAGCCCATGCCGACCAGCACGTCCTTGACGCGGTCTGCGGTCTGTCGCAGGATGTGCTTCTTGCCGCCGCGGTACTCGGGGGCGTCGGCCTCGACGTTGTACTCGGCGAACTCGACGTCCTCCCACTCGCCGCTGGTGAGCAGTTCGGGCGTCAGTCGGTCGACCGTCTCCGCGACCTCGACGCCCTCGAGCATCAGCAGGTCGGTGCCCTCGTCGGTGAGTCGGACCGAGCGGACCGTCCGCTCGTCGCGCTCGACGAGGCCGCGTCGGGCCAGCCGCTCGAGGACCGACTCGTCTGCCACCGCGTCGCCGGCGACCAGTGCGGCGAGCGCCTCCGCCTCGGGGTCCGCGTCCGGGTCGGCGTCGAGGCTCGCACTGAGCCGCCCCGAGTCGATGTCGCCGTAGCCCTTGCGCGCGAAGTTCGAGAGCGCGATGTCCACCTGCGGGCCCGCGAGGTCCGCCGCGCCGATGACCTCGCCCATCGGGACGGGGTCGGCGTCGGCGCCGAGTTCGGCGGCCGCGCGGTAGAGTCGCACCTCGGGGAGCCCGTCCGCCGCGTACTCGCGGCCCTCGTCGGTCACCGTGACCGACTCGACGGTCTCCGTCTCGATGGCGAGCAAGCCCTCGTCGCGCAGGTCGAATGCCGCGCCCGTGACCGTCTCGGGTTTGAGCCCCGCCTCCTCGGCTAGCTGGTCTATCGTCTGTGCCTCCGTGGCGCTCGCGGTTTCGAGTACCGCGACCTGAGATTCCGGGAGTTTCATCGCTTCTTGTCTCGGTTAGTTCGCTCTCGTCAGTTAGCAGTTCCGCACCGCGGCCGCGCCGAATCGGTCGGTTTCCCCGCGCCCCGCACCGTCTGTCCGGGCGCGGTCCACCGACCGTTCAGGCGGCAAAGAAAGAGCCGAACCCGCTGGTGGTCGGTCGACGAGCGCGCCTCCTCGCGACGGGTTCGGACGTCATGTCCGCCTGCTAGCGGTGCCGGGTCAAAAGAATTCTGGATTCGCGCGCCGCGCTGTCACGTGGCGCGGACGGACCCACACGGGGACGGACCGGCTCACGGACGCGGACGAACCACACGGTGACGGATGGGAAACTGTCGGCTTACGACGTGTGGACGGGGACGTCCGAGCGTGCGACGACCCGCTGGGTGGTGCTGCCGATGAGGAGCTTGTCCGGGTCCGAGCGCCCGCGCTTGCCCATCGAGATGAGGTCCACGGCGTTCTCGTGGGCGTACTCCAGAATCTCGTCCTCCGGGATGCCGGACTTGACGACGGTGACGCACTCGACGTCCCCCTCGCCCGCCATCTCGGCGACTCTGTCGACGAACCCTCTGCCCTTCTTCTCCATGCGCCGTCGCGTCTCGGCGATGTCGTCCGGCGTGGCGACGAAGTCGACGTCGCCCATGTCCATCACGTACATCGCGTGAATCTCCGCGCCGCTCTGTTTCGCCAGTTCGACGGCGTGCGCCGCCGCCCGGCGCGACGCCTTGCTCCCGTCGGTCGGCACGAGTATCCGGGTGAACGTCTCTGTCGACATGCCGCTAGATACGCGCTCAAATGACATATAGGTAACACCTGTCCGGTCGGAACCGGTCGGGTGGGCGGACCGGGCGGGCGAGGGGCGAACACTTACGCTCCGGCGACCCCAGAGAGGACACAGATGCCCCGAGACGTCGGAGCCGACCACGACATCACCCTGTATCGCCTGCACGGGTGTCCGTTCTGCGAGCGCGTCGCCCGCCGACTCGACGAGTGCGACGTCCCCTACCACTCGGTGTTCGTGCCGGCGGAGCACAGTCGCCGGGACGCCGTGGCCCGACTCGCCGGGACCCGGTCGGTGCCCGTCCTCGTCGACGACGACGCCGGCGTGACGATGGCAGAGAGCGCGAACGTCGTCGCGTACATCGACCGGACCTACGGACCGGACGGTGCGGACGGCGAGGGGGGAGCCGGCCGGTGAGTTTCGACGTGGTGGACCTCGGCGAGACGGACCACGTCGCCGAGGGCGAGACGGCCCCAGACTTCACCCGCCCGCTCGTGTCCGCAGACGGCTGGGAGAACGTCGCGCTCTCTGCCCTCGCGGCCGACGGGCGCGTGCTTCTGGTGTTCTACCCGCTGAACTGGGGCGGCAAGTCGGTCTACACGTGGAACGAGATTCGCGACCGCGACTGGGGAGGCGACGACCTGACAGTGGTGGGCGTCGGCGTCTCCCAGCCGTTCGACCACGTCCGGTTCATCGAGGCCCGCGAGATGGACTACGCGCTCTACTCGGACCCGCAGAACGGCGTCGCCGAGGCCTACGGCGTCGTCCACGACCTCGACGGGATGGCGGGCGTGAGCGAACCGCGACCGGCGGTGTTCCTCCTCGACTCGACGCTGACCGTCGAGTACGCCTGGGTGGCGACCGGGTGGCCCGAGCGGCCGCCCTACGACGAGATAGAGAACCGATTCTGACCCGCACGCGGCGAGCGCCGACTCCGACCGAGCGAGTGCCGCCGCTCCCGCCCGGCGCTCACCCGCGCGTGAACCCGCCGCCGACGCCCTCGGGACCGCCGGCGTTGCCGACGCTCGCGCCGTAGTCGTCGACGACGCCCATGGTCTGCGGGTCGATCTCGAGGAAGTGCTCGTCGCACTCGCCACAGCGGACGGCGACGACCTCCCACGAACGGCAGCACGACTCGACGGTGTCCTCGGTCATCCGCACCTCGCCGCCGCAGACCGGGCAGACCTCGAGGAACGACCGGAGCGCCCGCCCGATGGCGAGTCGCTGGGCGGTCGGGACGTCGCCCCATCCCTCGCGCTCTGCGAGGGCCTCGTTCGCGCCGAGGTCCGCGAGCATCGCCCCGCGGGAGACCCAGACGTGCAACTGTTCGTTGCCGTCGTAGGCGTGAAACCGCCCGTCGTCTTCGTCCTCGTAGCACAGGAGGTTGTCCGTCTCGCCGAAGACGGTCTCGACGGCCTCCCGCCGGGCGTCCTCGTCGTCGCGAAGTCGCGCGGCTTCGGACCGCCACGCCTCGGCGAACCAGTCGGTCAGACAGAGGTCGTCGACGTCCTCGCACGGTTCGACCGCGCCCGCGCCGACCAGGACCTCCTCGGGGTCGACGAACGCCTCGGCCGCCGGTTCGTCCGCCGGGTCGTCCGCCGCCCCGTCCGACTCGCTCGCCCCGGCCGACCCGGCTCCGCCTGCGCCGAGGGACGAATCGGACTCGGTCGAACCGGCCGTCCCCGCCGCCTGCGACGTCCCGGCGGCGACCGCGGCACCCCCGGCCGGTCGCTCGACCTTGTCGAAGCGCGCGAGGACCCAGTCGGGGAAGTAGCGCTTGGTCAGCGTGGGCGTCCCCGGGACGAGGTAGCCCCGGAGCGCGATGAGGACGAGCGAGACGACGAACACCGCGCCGCCGGCGAGCGCAGAGAGGAACCCGACCGCGACGGCGAGGACCAGTGCGATGGCGACGTTGACCGCCGTGCAGGGGATACACCGGTTCTCGCCGGTGTACTCCGGCTGGCGGAGGCGGTCGACGGGGGTCGATGACATGAGACGGTGTACGGGCGTCGCCCTCAAAAGAGCGTCGCGGTCGGCGACGACCCCGCGCCGACGCTCGCGGGCCGGGTATCGAGGTGTGGACGACTCGTTCGCTCGTGGTCGCCGACGACGCCCCGACTCCCGTTCAGTCGTG
>JBDGSQ010000064.1:0-3496 GCA_042217455.1 Haloferacaceae archaeon
CGGTCTCCTCGCTGAAGTTGGACGGCTACTCACCGCGGTCGCTCGCCGCGTCCTCCGCACCGTCGCTCGCGACGTTACTCCGGCTCGTGTTCCGGGAACCCGTCGTGGTCCATCTCGCGGACCTCCTCTTCGAGCCACTCGCGGAACCACTTGACCCGCTTGAGACGCCGGTGGGCGATGCTCTCTGCCGCGTCCGACTGGACCCGCTCTGCGGCGTCGCGGCCGCGGTCGAGGACCCGCTCGACCATCTCGGCGGAGTCCATGTGGGTCCGGGCCTCGTAGCCCATCCGGAGGAGCATCAGGGCGGTGCCGTTCGCGCCGACCTTGTCGAGGACGTCGGCCTCGATGAGACACCGGGTCTCCAGCGAGACGTCCGCGAGCGGTCCCTGGTAGGCGTGGTCGACGATGGACTGGCAGACCTGGTCGACGAACGAGGGCGGGAAGTCGCCGCGGGCGCGGAGGTACTCGCGGGCGACGCGAGCGCCCTCGTCTGCGTGGACCTCCTGGTCGGCTTCGAGTTTGGCGATGTCGTGAAAGAGGGCGGCGACGCGGACCACGTCGGCGTTCGCGCCCTCCTCGCGCGCGATGTGGGTCGCGAGGTCGACGACGTTCAGGATGTGGTTGTAGCGGTACTCGGCGCTGTGCCACGGGTACCACCGCATACGACCGCCGTCGTCCTCGTTTTCGACGCTCGCGACGAGGTAGTCGTACACGAACTGCTTCATCTCCGCGAAGTCGTCGTCAGTAACCGGCGACTCCTTGATCTCGACGCCCACCTTCCCACCTCCGTTCGAGTGCGTGTTGTTTCATTATGGAGAAGGAGGGCGGTTTCGCTCTTAGGCGTTACGACACCCCGGGATTTCCAGCGAACCGGCGGTCGACTCGGGCAGTCGAGGGATTCGCCGGCGACGCCCAGCGGAGATTCGACGACGAAACCCAGCAGAGACTCGACGACGACGCCCAGCGACGACCTGGCGGCGACGCCCTGCGAAGGCGTGCCGCCGCGGACTCCCCAGCGCGACGTGCCCACGAGGGGTCCCCGACGAAAATCACTATACGTGCCAGCCTCCTTCGGGCGGGTAGACGATGACCGAGACGCTGTACCTGACGGAGACGGACCGACAGGAGTTCGAGGCGACCGTCGAGCGCGTCCTCGACGACAGGGTCGTCCTCGACCGGACCTGCTTCTACCCGACCGGGGGCGGCCAGCCGAACGACACGGGGACGCTCCGGAACGACGACGGCGAGTGGCGCGTATCGGACGTCCGGAAGAAAGACACGATCTACCACGCCGTCGAACCCGCGGCGGGCACCGACGCGGCCGCTCCGGGCGAGGGCGAGACGGTCACCGGCGTCGTCGACTGGGACCGCCGCGAGGCGCACATGCGGTACCACACGGCCCAGCACCTGCTCTCTGCGCTGCTGCTCGAGGAGTACGACGCCCGTACCACCGGCAACCAGCTCTACGACGACCACGCCCACCTCGACTGCGCCTACGAGCGCTTCACGGCGGAGGACCTCGGCGACGTGGAGGCGAGGCTCAACGAACTCGTCGACGACGCCCGGCCCGTCCGGTGGTACTCGATGGACCGCGACGAGGCAGAAGCGACGCTCGACACGGACCGGACCCGCATCCACCTCCTGCCGGACTCCATCACCGAGGTGCGCATCGTCGAGATCGGCGGCGACGACGGCGACCCCTACGACCGGACCGCCTGCGCCGGCACGCACGTCTCGGACACGGCGGCCATCGGCACCGTCACCGTGACCGGGCGGGAGACGAAGGGCAGCGACGAGGAGCGCGTCCACTTCGAACTCGAATGAAGGTCCGGGCGGAGCCGGAACGCCGGCTGTTCGCGTTCGGCCGGCGGGACCGGCAGGGCGGGGACGCCTTCCTCTCTGTCGACGGGTCCGAAAGACCGGAGGTCGAGCGACCGGTCGCACGTCCCGACCGACAGGGACCCGCTCAGTCGGAGGCGGAGGTCGGTGGGCGGGTCGCAGCGGCGGCCGCGTCGACGAGGCGGTCGCCGTCGAGGCGAGGGACGACCGCGCGCTCGTTGAGCGCGAGCACGTAGTCGCGCACGTCGCGGCGGCGTCTCTCGTGGCTGTCGACGTAGTCGTGTCCCTTGGCGACTTCGAGGACCCCCCGGTAGATGGTCTCCTCGACGTCGAGGAGCGCGGCGCCGTCGAGGTACCGGGCGACGAGCGCCGCACCGAGGTGGTCCTCTATCGCCTCCTCGCCGCCCGACCCCGCGGAGACGAGGTACGTCGGGCGGTCGGTCCCGCGCAGGTGTCGCGCGAGCGCCGCGGCGTTGGTCGTCGTTCCCACGTAGACGTCCACGCCGGGGGCGTCCCGCAGCGCGACGACCGCCTGTCCCCCGTTGGTCGAGGTCATGCTGACCGGGCGGCCGGCCACGTCCACGCGCTGGACGTAGCTCGGCGAGTTGAAGAAGTCGTAGCCGTCGGTCGGCTCGTAATCGTCGGTGCTGCCACCGCCGATGCGGGCCCCGGGGTTGTCGTCGCGGAAGTCGAATTCGTCGCCGCGTTCGTCCGTGACGTGGACGTACTCGGCGCCGTTTTCGAGCAGTTCGACGACGGTGGTCGAGAAGTGCATCACGTCGACGACGACGTAGTTCCCGGGGTCGGGGTCGGTCGGAATCTCCTCCTTCCGGGCGACGTGTCGGTCGCCGCGGAGGGCCTCGGTCTGTTCGAGTTGGGCAGAGGTCATGCCGGCTGTTCGCCTCTAGTTCGGCGCTCCACCCCTCTTTAACGTATATATCTGGGTGGGAGGTCTCGATAGACTCGTCCCGGGTGCCACGGAGACGGGGCTTCATCTGTCTGGGCGACGTTCGTTCGGTGGGAACTGGTCGGAGGCGCGGGTACTCCCGGCGGGAGGCGTCGTCGACGTGGGGACGTGTCGGTGGCGACCCGGACGCGCCCCGAGACAGCGACGACGGCCGCGCGCCGACCGCCAGTCACCGCACAGCCATGAGAGCGATACTGACTGACGGGCACACGGTACCGTGCGAGAACTTCAAGGCCATCGACAGCGGCGTCGTGCTGTTCGAAGACGACGACCGAGAGCGGGTCAGCGGCTTCGTCCCCCACGACCGACTCGTGGCGATACTCCCCGACGACGCGGCGACGGGCGTCGCAGAGGCGGCGGCCCCCGACGAATCGACACGCGACGGTCAGGACCGCGAGGACGAGGGGGCGGACCGGGCCGACACGACAGACCGGGGCGAATCGACACGCGAGGCGGTGCGGGAAGACGAGACGACGGCCGTCGAGACGGACGTGACCGTCACCGTCGGCGACCCCGAATCCGAGACCGGAGACGAACGCGAAGCCGAGTCTGACGTGACCACTGTCGAGGTCACGTACGAAGAAGCGGAAGACGATTCGGGTGACCACGAGAGTGAACCCGATGCGGCGACCGAGGCGGAGTCCGACAACGGCGGAGAGACAGACGCGGAGTCCGACAACGGCGGAGAGA
>JBDGSQ010000064.1:3596-4919 GCA_042217455.1 Haloferacaceae archaeon
CAGACGCGGAGTCCGACAACGGCGGAGAGACAGACGCGGAGTCAGAAACGGACACCGACGAGTCCGAACTCGATTCGATTCGGGGTCTCGGGCCGACCTACATCAATCGCCTGCGGGAGGCCGGCATCGAGACGCGGGAGGACCTGCGGCGCGCGGACGTCGCGGAGGTAGCCGAGGCCGCAGACGTCGCACCGAGTCGAGCCGACGACTGGAAGCGACAGGTCTCCTAGGAACGGCACCGGCGGGCGGCCTCCCGAACCGACGCTCGGAGGACGCACTGGACAGCGAAGAGACAGACAGTATTGTTATGCACGTCAGCGTCGTATACGGTTTCCTATGGGTGGGAACACGCCGCTCTCTAGCGGGGCGGAGACGAGCGACGACCCGGGGGGAGTCGTGGGCATCATCTGCGAAGCGGACCACGACGTCTTCGCGGCCGTGGCGGACATCCTCCGGGCGCGGAGTCTGGAGGTTCGCTTCTTCGAGCCCGGCCGCCGCCTCGCACCGGCGGAGATAGACGCCCTCGACCTGCTGGCCAACAAGAAGGTGGCCCCGGCTTCGATAGCGGCCATCCGGTACGCGGAGCGACACGGCGTCCCGACGTGGAACGGCTACTCGACCGTGCTACTCGGCATCCGACTCGTCGGACTCAGAGCGCTCGAAGCGGTCGGGTTCGACGTCCCACCGGTCGCGACCGAGAAACCCGCGGAGGGCGACTACGTCGCCAAGTCCTACTGCGACTGGTACTTCGAGCCCGACCCCGAGCGCAACGGCGAGGGCGACCTCTACCAGCGCCTCGTTCCGGCCGACCCCGTCGACCACAAGTACTACGGCGTCGGCGACGGCGAGGAGACGCGGGTGGTCGTCCTCCGCACGACGTCGAAACTGCACGGCGAGAAGGAGTACCTCGGCACCGTCGACCCCGACCCGGTGCTCGCAGCCCGAGTGCGCCGATTGATGGGTCTCGCGGACGCGCAGGCCATCGGCGTCGACGTCGTCTGGTCCGAGGGCGTCCCCTACGCCGTCGACGTCAACCCCGCGATGAGTTTCCGGTACGCCGGGATGGAGGACGTGCTCGCCGACTCGATGGTCGCCGCGATGCGTCGCCCCGAGCGACGGGCCAGCGTCGAGGCGGGCGACTAGTCCCCCCGGCGACGGCTTTGCTCGGCGGTCGAAAGCCCCCCTTCGCCGCCCACCGCCTCCCGAACCGGACCGGACCAGACCGGACCGGACCAGACCGGACCGAACCAGACCGGACCGAACCGAACCAGACCGGACCGAACCGAACCGAACCGGACCGGACCGGACCGGACCGGATCGGAC
>JBDGSQ010000070.1:0-4701 GCA_042217455.1 Haloferacaceae archaeon
CACGAGTGAGATACAACCGGGGGAGACGTCCACGAGTGAGATACAACCGGGGGACGGTTCAGAGCGAGTCGTCGCAGAGGTGAACGCGCTCCGGGCGTCTCAGTCGTCCGCTTCGGGAACGACCCGCGCGGAGACGACGTCGCTGGCGTCCTCGGGGTCGCTCGTCGCGCGCTGCGACAGCATCTTCGCGGCGACGTCCCACGCGAACAGGACCGTGCCGAGGATGACCAGCGTGTCGCCCGGCATGCGCGCCCAGAAGAGCAACTGGACGAGGTCGGAGTTGTAGAACGCGAGGCTCCGGGCCGCGTCGTAGCCGGCCGTGAAGGCCGTCTCCAGCTGGAGGAAGCCGACCGGCAGGACCGAGACGAACACCATCAGCGCGAGGCCGACGTTCCACGACCAGAACGCCCAGCGGAGCCGACGGCCGTCCCAGTTCTGCGTCGAGATGCGGAGCATGTAGACCGCCATCCCGAGCGCCAGCATGCCGAACGCGCCGAACATCGCGGCGTGGGCGTGCCCGACCGTCAGGTAGGTGCCGTGTTCGTAGTAGTTCACCAGCGGGAGGTTGATGAAGAACCCGAGCACGCCCGCGCCGACGAAGTTCCAGAGGCCGCTGGCGACGATGAACGCGAACGGGAGCCTGTACGGGAACGACGCCCCGCGGCGCTGTACCGCGCGGTACTCGCCGATTGCCTCGTAGAAGATGAACACGAGGGGAATCAGTTCGAGCGTCGAGAACGCGCTCCCGAGCGGCACCCAGACGTCCGGCAGGCCGACCCACCAGTAGTGGTGGGAGACGCCGATGACGCCCGTGCCCATCACCAGCAGCGCCTCGAACATGACCGCCTTCTCGGCCTCGCGCCGGGAGAGCAGGTTCATGCTCACGAGCGTGAGGCCGACGATGGCGACGATGAAGAACTCGAATGCGCCCTCGACCCACATGTGGACGACCCACCAGCGCCAGAACTCGGTGACGACGATGCTGGTCTGCGGGGTGAACAGGAAGCCCGCGGTGAACAGCAGGGCGATGGAGCCGCCGGCGTAGAGTATCATGTGTGCCACGCCGTACCGCGGTTCACGCCGGAGGAGCGGCCGGAAGCCGCGGGCGACGAGGACGGCCCACCCGAGGAAACCGAAGAGGAGGCCGACCTGCCAGACGCGGCCGACTTCGAGGTACTCCAGTCCCTCGTTGCCGAGGAGCCACCAGAGCGCGCCGTCGAGGTAGCCGTTTGCGCCGAGCCAGATGCCCGCCAGCCCGCCGACGGCGACGACGACGAGCGCGCCGAGCAGCCCGTTCACGTACCTCCCCTGCTTCGGCGGTTCGTAGCCGGTCAGGAGCGCGGGCAGGAAGAGACCCGCACCGAGCCACAGCGTCGCGATCCAGAGGACACCGAGGTCGATGTGCCACGTCTTGGCGATGGCGAAGGGCAGGAGGGAGACGACGTCGACGCCGAGCAGCTTCCCGAGGCCGAAGAAGCCGCTGCGCTCGATGTAGTAGTGCGCGAGGAGACCGCCGAGGAGGACCTGCCCGAGAAAGAGGAACGCCGCGATGGGGACGAACCGGACCGCCGACGCCTGACTCGCCGTGAGCGACACGTCCTCGGGGCGGGGGACCTCCACGTCGGGACCCGCCGGTTCCGGCAGGTCGACGGCGCGGTAGAGGAAGATAGCCAGTCCCGCGCCGCCGACGAGCAGTACCATGGCGACGACGCTCCAGACCATCGCGCCGCCGGTTGGCTCGTTGCCGGCGCCGGGCGCGTAGGGCCACTCGTTCGTGTAGGAGTGGTCGGACCCCGGACGGTCGGTGTGGGCGATCCACGCCGTCCAGAGGGCGAAGTCGGCGAACTGCCGGGCCTCCTCGCGGGTGGCTATCGTGCCCGCGGGGACGCCGCGCTCTGCGCTCCCCTCGTAGTACCGCTCGACGTACGTCTCTCGCACGCGTTCGTGCGCGTAGCGCTCGGCGGCCGAGTACCGAATCGTCTCGCCCGCTCGACTCGATTCGAGCTCCGTCCGGACCTGTCGCTCTATCACGGCCTGCCGTTCGGGCGAGAGGTCGTCGTAGGGGGTGTCGTAGCGCTCGTCCGCGTAGTACTGCCGCATGTACCGCACTTTGAGGTCTAGCGCGTCGGCGGTGTAGTCCGGCCCGAAGTACGCGCCGTTTCCGAGAATCGACCCGTGGTTCATCAGTCCGTCGCGCTGGAACGCCACTTTCCCCGCCCGGACGTCAGCGCCGGTGGCGACAACGTCGCCGTCCGGTCCGACTATCTCCTGTGGAATCGGCGGTGCGCTGTCGTATGCGAGCCACGCGCCGGCACCCATCACTGCCAGGTTGAACACGAAGACGGTGAGGAGCACCTTCGCGAGGGTCTGCCGCTGTATCTTCATCACGACCGGTCGTCTCTCGCCCGGGGGTATGTAGCCGCAGAGCGATTCCTGCCGGCTGCGAACGCACCCGAACATGTTCTCGCGGTACGTAAGGGGGGTTCGAACTGGGGGTTCCGGGCCGGCCGGAGACGGCGTCGAATCCCGGGTCCGGCGGGGCGAGTGACGGTGCGGCGACGCTCGCGCGCGGCGGGTCAGTCGCGGCGGACGGTCAGACGCAGAAGACGAAGGGCTTGACGAGCGCGACCCGGTCGCCGTCGCGGAGTTCGGTGTCCAGTCCGTCGAGGTTCTCGTTGAACCGGCCGTTCACCATGACCCGGGCGTAGGCCCGCGTCTGCTCTCCCTCGGGATTCTTGCGCCACGTTCCGGGGAGGTCCTCCGGCGGCGTCGCCCACCCTCTGGCCGTCGACTCCGCCTCCGTCTCGGCGATGAGGAGGTCCTTCACGTCGTAGTCCTCGAAGAACGCCTCGAGGAACTCCCGCAGGGTCGACCCCTCGAACGTGTACGAGAGCTTCGGCGTGCCGATGGCGTCGCGGACGTGACCGGTCGCCCGGACGTCGACGGTCGTCTGCTCGGAGCGCACCGAGCGCGTCGCTTCTGCAGTTGTGTCCATACGTCCCCGTACGTGCGCCGAGGACTAAAGCGGCGAGACGAACATGTTCCGGTCGCACCGGACGGCTCGGGCGGAGGCGCCTCCGACGGTGAGCCGGCGAGAAACGGGGTTTCTAAGTGACACTGGTCGTAAGAGCGGCGCATGATGAGCGCCTCGCTCGGCACGGACGCCCCGGAGTTGCCCCCGCTGGTGTCCGCGCTGGACGACGACGACTGCCGAGAGATACTCAGGGAACTCGACGAACCGATGACGGCGGGGGAAGTCGCGGCCGAGTGCGGGCTCCCGGTCTCGACGACCTACCGGAAGCTGGACATGCTCACGAGCGCGTCGCTCCTCTCCGAGGGGACGGTGATTCGACCGGACGGTCACCACGCGACCCGCTACGAGGTGGACTTCGAGACGGTCAGTCTCCACCTCGACGAACAGCGGCGGACGCTCGACGTCTCGGTCACCCGCCCGAACCGGAACCCCGAAGACCGGCTCGCTGCGCTCTGGGGCGAGGTGCGACAGGAACTATGAGCCACGTCGAGACGTTCATCGTCGCCACCAAGTCAGTCACGCTCGTCCTCGGCGGCCTCATCTCGATGCTCGCCTACCGGGCGTACAGTCGGACCGAGGCACCCTCGCTCCGCTCGCTCTCGGTCGGCTTCGCCGTCGTGACGACAGGCGCTATCCTCGGCGGCGTCGTCGACCTGTTCACCCCCATCGAACTCGTCTACGGCGTCGTCGCACAGAGCGCGCTCACCGCCGTCGGGTTCGGCATCATCACCTACTCGCTGTACTCCGACTAGGGCGTCCGCCGCGCGGGCTGGCCGTCGCTGTTCCGCCTCCCGTTTGCGCGTCGCCGTCGCCACCGTCGGAACGCCGCACTCCTCGCCGTGTCGCGCTCGCCGTCGTCAGTACACCACGTACAGCAGCGCGTAGACGACGTCGCCGAGCGAGAACGAGACCAGCCACAGCGAGGCGGCCACCCGACCGACCCTCGCGTGACTCGATCGGCGGAGCGCCGGGACCGGGCGGGTGAGCGCGAGGAGCAGGACGTAGTAGAGCAGGGGGAGACAGACGATGGCCAGCAGGACGTGAATCGCGAGCGTCGGGAGGTAGACGAACCGGTAGACCGTCTCCGGGCCGGGGAAGTCAGTCGGCCCCTCGAGCGTCACGCGGTAGAGATACAGGACGAGGAACGCGCCGAACAGGGCGAGCGACGTCAGCATCATCGCCCGGTGGCGGCGAATCTGGTTGCGGCGGACGAACAGCCACCCGGCGGAGACGGTGCCGATGGCGACGGTACAGAGGACGGCGTTCACGTGGGGTATCGCGGCGACGAAGGCGTCCGACGTCCGGGGGATCGCGGCCTCGGGAATCGCGCCCAGGACGGCACCGAACACGAGGGCGAGCGAGACGACTGTCAGGAGGGCTGTCAGCGCCGGGACGGGGTCGCGAACCCGGAGTTCCATGGGCCGGGGTGAGACCCCTGCGGGCAAAACGGTTCGGGTTGCGCTCCCGGGGCGCGAACGCCTCCGCGGCCCGTCGCGGGTGGCCGCCGTCTGCCGACACTCGCCCGCCGTGAGTGCGAACTGACGACACGGACGGCGCGAAAGGGAAGGGCTTTTAATCGTCCTCTGGATAGAGGTGAGTGCGCACGAAAGCGAGCGAGCGTGGGTAGCCAAGCCAGGCCAACGGCGCAGCGTTGAGGGCGCTGTCCC
>JBDGSQ010000053.1:0-4642 GCA_042217455.1 Haloferacaceae archaeon
GGCCCAGAGATTCCACGTGGAGAGACCGGCCCAGAGATTCCACGTGGAGAGACCGCCGTGAGGAAACCGCCTCTCAGAACTCGGCCTGAACGATGTCGAGCGTCCGCTCCCGGTCCTCCCACGCGACGAAGATGGCCACGGAGGTAGCGCTCGTGATGACGTCGTGGATGTTGATGCCGGCCTCGGAGATGGGTTCGACGATGTCGAGCATCACGCCGGGGCGGTTCGGGAGTTCCCCGCCGGTGACCCGGACGACGGCGATGTCGTCCTCGACGGTCACAGACGAGAGCGTCTCGTCTGCGACGACCTCCTCGTGGAGGATGTACTCCGCGTCCTCGGAAATTTCCTGTGTGACGTAGAAGGTTATCGAGTCCATCCCGCTGGCTATCGCGTCGATGTTGATGTCGGCGTCGCCGAGCGCGCCGGTGAGGTCCGCGAGGATGCCCGGTCGGTTCCGGATGGCCCGCCCCGCGACCGTGAGACAGGCGAGTCGGTCCTCCTGGAGGTCGATGAGGTTCTGGAACTGTCCTTCGATGAGCGTCCCCCCGGTCAGGAGGTCGCCGTGCTGGTAGTGGACGACCCGGACCACGAGGTCCTCGTCCTTGTAGGTCAGCGCGCTCGGCGCCACCACCTCCGCGCCCCGGAACGAGAGGTTCCGGAGTTCGTCGACCGTGATGCGGCCGACGTTCCGCGCGCCCTCGACGACGCGCGGGTCACCGGTCATGACGCCCTCGACGTCGGTGACGATGACGACCTCGTCTGCGTCCATGTACCGCCCGAGCATCACCGCGGTGGTGTCGCTCCCGCCGCGCCCGAGGGTCGTCACCGCGCCGTCAGTTGTCTCCGCGAGAAAGCCCGTGACGACCGGAACGACGTCGTCGAGTTCGGCGGCGAGCTTCTCCGCCCTGCGGGTCGTCTCCTCGACGTCGACCTCGCCGAGTTCGTTCGCGACGACAGGCCAGTCCTCGCTCCCGGGTTCGAGGAACACCGCGTTGACTCCCCGGGAGGTGAGCGCCGCCTTGAGCATTCTGACGCTGGTGCGCTCGCCCATGCTGACGATCTCGGCGCGGTCGCGGTCGGACGTCTCGAACTGGATCTCGTCCAGGAGGTCGTCCGTCGTCGACCCCATGGCGGACGCGACGACGGCTATCTCGTGACCCGCCTCGACGGCGGCGGCGATGGAGTCGGCCGCGCGGTTTATCCGGTCGCCCGTGCCCAGAGAGGTGCCGCCGAACTTCGCGACTACGCGCATGGTCGAGAGACCTCCACTGCGACTCGAACCCCGACTGCGACGGGAACTTCGGACTGGTGCTCAGACATGCAGTTTCATAGCGTGGGGGGTCGTATAACGTTGTCCTCCGATTCAACGGTTGCCGCAGGCCAGGTCGACCCGCCACAGGACCGGGCGAATCGACCGACAGGAGGGTAGTCGAACCCAGCTGGTACCGATACCACCCGCGGAATCCACCCGAAACACGACCTCGTCGAGCGAGTCCGTGTCAGAAGAGCGGACCGAACGCGGCGGACGTTTAAATCCGAGAGGGACGAACTCACCTGCATGGAGGTTCGGGACGCTGTGGAGGCCGACGCGGAGGCGCTCGCGGCCATCGCGGACGCGCCGACCGACGTGATGCGCAATCTCGTTCACGACCGGACGGTCAGGGTCGCCGTCGCGGAGCGAGCGGAGACGGACCCGAACGCCGACGTCTCCAACGAGGTAGAGACCGAGGACGTCCTCGGGTTCGTCAGCTACGACGCCCGCGACGGTATCGTCTACGTCACGCAACTGTCGGGCACGGTCGACGCCTGCGAGCGACTGCTCGCCGAACCGGTCCGCTTCGCCTCGAACGAGGGGATGCTCGTGGAACTGCTCGCCCCCGCAGCGCAGGACGAGGTGCGCGACGCCGCAGAGCGAGTCGGGTTCAGAAAGCAGGGCACCGGCCCGATGTTCCAGGGCGAGCGGACGATTCGCTACCGGCTCGAACCCTGACGCGGGGGTGGCTACCGACTCGAACCCTGGTACGGTGGTCGCTACCGACCGGGTAGCACGGGGCCGGGCGAGTGCTCGACCGCCCCCTCAGACCGGCGCGCCGTGGTCTTCGTGCACGTCGGCGAAGCTGAAGGTGTGGAACTCGGTCCGCCAGTCGTCGGTGTCGCGCTCGTCGACGCCGTGGACCCGGAAGGCGTGGTCGACGAGTGAGACGGCCGCGTCGTCGCCGACCTGTAGCCGCTCGAAGTCGGCGCGGGAGTCGGCCGACGTGTTCCGACACCCGGTGTCGCGCTCGCCGGTGCGGAACGCCGGGCCGCAGAAGCCGAGCAGGTAGTCGACCGCGAGGAACGTCCGCCGGAGCTCCGATTCGAGGTCCGCCGACACGGAGACGGCCGCGGGCCCGTCGGCGACGGACGCGAACTCCTCGGCGACGCGGGCGTAGAGCCTCCGGTCCTCGGGGTCGGCCATGGCCCACAGAATCTCGTCGCGCCAGCGACGGCCGCGGTCGTCGGTCCACTCGACGTCGACGACTTTCAGCTGACAGAAGGCGCTCGGGGCGTAGCGGGCGTCGAGACACCCGGTGGTGGCGACCGCGAGCGCGGCCGACCCGAGACCGGCGAGCAACGTGCGTCTGGAGGGCATCTGTTCGTCGCGTCGGGCCGGCGGGGGGAAAGTTTTCTGGCGGCGAGGGAACCGGAGACCGTCCGGGTTGCTCGTGGTCGAGGCAAAAACCGGGTGCGAGCGCCCACGTCCTACGTGAACTTCCGCACCGTCATGTCGAGGGTGTCGAGGTCGAGGATGGGCGCGTAACCCGCGTCGGGGTCGATGTTGACGCTCTTCTGGAAGGCGGTCTGCTCCTGCCAGCACCCGCTGTTGACCGCGAGGACGTTGTGGTACTTCCCCCACCCGAGTTTGTGGACGTGGCCGGTGTGGAAGACGTCCGGCGGCTCCTCGATGACGAGGTAATCCTCCTCCTCGGGGGCGAGTCGCATGTGGCCGCCGTACTGCGGGGCGACGTGGCGCTTCTTGAGCAGTTGGTACATCGCCTCGTGGGGGTCGTCGTAGCTCGCTTTCTCCGCCGGGAGTTCGGCGATGACCTCGTCGAGGGACACCCCGTGGTACATGAGCACCGAGACGCCCTCGACGGTCACCGTCGAGGGGTTGCCGGTGATGCGGGCGTCGTGGGCGGTCATGATGTCCCGGAGGTCCTCGTCGAAACCCGGTTGCGGCTCTGCGAGGCGGACGGCGTCGTGGTTGCCGGGGATCATGACGATCTCCAAGTCGCCCGGCACCTCCTTGAGGTACTCCGAGAACCGCTCGTACTGCTCGTAGATGTCGACGATGTCGAGTTCCTCGTCCTGGTTCGGGTAGACGCCGACGCCCTCGACCATGTCGCCCGCGATCAGGAGGTACTCGACGTGCTCGGCCTCCCGCGTGTGGAGCCAGTCCGTGAACCGGTGCCACGCGTCGGCGAGGAACTCCCGACTGCCGACGTGGACGTCCGAGATGAGCGCCGCCTGCACGTGTCTGTCCGCCGTCGAGGGTCGGTACGTCCGGGGGACGTCCGGGAAGTGGATGGCGTCGACGAACAGGATGCCCGCGTCGTCCGAGAGCGTTCCCTGCACCGCGATGGCCTCGTCCAGGAGTAGCTCGTCGACGAGTTCGGCGATGTCGCGGTCTTTCATCACGAGGCAGGGGAAAGTCCCCGTCGTGTCCTCGAGTTCGACCAGCCAGTGGCCGCTGGCCGTCGAGCGGATGTCGTTCACGAGGCCGATCATCTCGGCTTCGCTCCCGCCGGCCATGTCCTGAATCGCCGTCGCAGGGCGATGGTTCACCCGCCCGCGAAGCTCCTTCGAGAGCTTCTCGTAGCGGTCGCGGAACACGGTGACGAACTGCTCGTACTCGCCGGTGCCGGTACTCTCGCCGGTGATGTCCCCGGCGATGTCGACCGAGCGCGCGCTCAGGTCCGGGTCGCGTCCGGACCATCCCCCCTCCGTTTCGGGTGGAGCGCCACCGCCACCGTCGTCCGGTTTTGGGCCGGGGGTTCCACCTGAAACGGGGGGGTCTGGAGCCGTCGACGACGGCCCCTCCTCGCCCGACGCTCCGTCGGCAGGCCGGGAGGCGGATTCGGCGGTCTGCGGAGTCGACGGCGGGGCGGTGGCAGCCGAGTCGCTGACGTGGACAGTCTGCGGAGTCGATGCCGGAGAGGAGTCGGGAGTCGATTCCGAAGAGTCGGGAGTCGACGCTGAGGAGTCGGTGGTCGGGTCAGCGACGTCCGCAGCCGAACTGGTGGTCCCGCCGGCCGACTCCGGAGCGTCTGCAGCCGAACTGGAGGCGTCCGCCGCCGAGGCGCTGTCGCCGAGGACTCGTCTGACGTCGGCGGCGGTGATTCGGAGGGTGTCTTCGGGGGCCGAATCGACGGTTCGCTGGAGAGTCTGCGCCGGGTCGGCCGTCTCGGCGATGAGCGTGACCGCCTCTCGCTCGGCGTTGTAGCCGTGGCGGACGAGTTCGCGAACGATTCGCGCAGGCGTCTCCAGAGGCACACAGGTCGATACGCGGGACGGGGGAAAAGTATGCCGACCCGCGACAGTCACCGGGCGGGAGCAGGGAAGGACCGACGGGTCGACGCAGGAACAGTCGACGAGTCGACGC
>JBDGSQ010000109.1:0-4584 GCA_042217455.1 Haloferacaceae archaeon
CCCGGCGTCGCCGACCCGAACCCGGCGTCGCCGACCCGAACCTCCCCCGTCAGTTTCGACGCTCACGGCGTCCCCCCGCCGGTCGGAATTTCCGCTCACCGCTTCGAGAACAGCAACTTTATCACTCGCACGGGCCGAACCTTTCGCAAGATTACTCTCAGGAGGTCAATGGTGACAGAATCCAACACACAACCGGAGGTGAACATCGGACTCGTCGGCCACGTCGACCACGGGAAGACGACGCTCGTGCAGGCGTTGAGTGGCTCGTGGACCGACCAGCACTCGGAGGAGATGAAACGCGGCATCTCCATCCGACTCGGGTACGCGGACGCGACGTTCCGAAAGTGCCCGGAGGTCGAACCGCCCGAGTGCTACACGGTCGACGAGGAGTGCCCCGACGGCACGCCGTCGGAACCGCTTCGAACGGTGTCGTTCGTCGACGCACCGGGTCACGAGACGCTGATGGCGACGATGCTCTCCGGAGCGGCCATCATGGACGGCGCGGTGCTGGTCGTGAGCGCCACGGAGGACGTCCCGCAGGCGCAGACCGAAGAGCACCTGATGGCCCTCGACATCATCGGCATCGACAACATCGTCGTCGCCCAGAACAAAGTCGACCTGGTGGACCGCGAGCGGGCGGTCCGGAACTACCAGCAGATAGAGGAGTTCGTCTCCGGCACCGTCGCCGAGGACGCGCCCATCATCCCCATCAGCGCCCAGCAGGACGTCAACATGGACCTGCTCATCGAGGCCATCGAGCAGGAGATTCCGACGCCCGAGCGCGACGAGACGCTCGACCCGCGGGTGTTCGTGGCCCGGAGCTTCGACATCAACCGCCCGGGGACGACGTGGGACAAACTGACGGGCGGCGTCGTCGGCGGGTCGCTCGTGCAGGGCACCCTCGACGTCGGCGACGAACTCGAACTCCGCCCCGGCCGCGAGGTCGAGGAGGGCGGCCAGTCCGAGTGGCGCTCGATCTCGACCGAGGTGCGCTCGCTGCAGGCCGGCGGACAGAGCGTCGACACGGTGACGCCCGGCGGTCTCGTCGGCGTCGGCACCGGCCTCGACCCGAGCCTCACCAAGGGCGACGCCCTCGCGGGACAGGTCGCCGGCGAACCCGGTACGCTCCCGCCGGTCCACGAGTCCTTCGAGATGGACATCGAACTGCTCGACCGCATCGTCGGCACCGAAGACGAGGAGGGCTCGGTCGAGGAAGTCTCGACGGGCGAGCCGCTGATGCTCACGGTCGGGACGGCCACCACCGTCGGCGCGGTCACCAGCGCCCGCGGCGGCGAGGCCGAAGTCTCGCTGAAGCGCCCGGTCTGCGCGGAGGCCGGCTCGAAGATAGCCATCAACCGACGGGTGGGCGCTCGCTGGCGTCTCATCGGCATCGGGACGCTCAAGTGACTCCACCCGGTCGATGCCCACGGTCGTCATGGACACGAACGCGCTGATGATGCCCGTCGAACGCGGCGTCCGCGTCTTCGAGGAACTCGACCGCCTGCTCGGACGCGGCGGGGCGGACCTCGTGGTCCCCGAAGCGGTCGTCGCGGAGCTGCGGAAACTCGCGGACGGCGCGAGCGAGGAGGCGGTCGCGGCGAGCGTGGGACTCGACCTCGCACTGGAGCGGTGTCGCATCGTCGAGACGGACGAACCGTACGCCGACGACGCTGTCGTCGAACTCGCCGAGGGCGGGTGCGACTACGTCGTCACGAACGACAAGCCCCTGCGTGACCGGTTGCTCGAACGAGACGTTCGGGTAATCGGTATAAGGGGGCAGAACAAACTCGAAGTCACGAAACCATAATATGTACAAGCGGGTACGACTCAAGGACACGGTCGAGGTGCCGCCCAGACACCTCGCGGACGTGACCCCACGGCGGGTCAAGCAACTGCTGCAGGACAAACTCGAAGGACGAATGGACGAGGACGTCGGGAGCGTCGTGAGCGTCATCGAGGTTCACGACATCGGCGACGGCGCGGTGTTGCCGAACCGACCCGGCGTCTACTACGAGGCCGAGTTCGACGCCATCACCTACGACCCCCAGATGCAGGAGGTCGTCGACGGCAACGTGGTCGAGATCGTCGAGTTCGGGGCCTTCGTCGGCATCGGCCCGGTCGACGGCCTGCTCCACGTCTCGCAGATATCCGACGAGTATCTCGCCTACGACGGCGAGAACCGACAGCTCGCCTCGACCGAGTCCAACCGGACGCTCGGCGAGGGCGACTCCGTCCGCGTTCGCATCGTCACCAAGAGCATCGACGAGCGGAACCCCCGCGACTCGAAGATCGGCCTCACGGCCAAACAGCCCGGTCTCGGCAAGCACGGGTGGCTCGAGGAGGAGCGCCAGAAGCAGGAAGCCCAGATGGAGGGCAACTGATGGCGAAAAACAGGCTCGCCTGCCGGGAGTGTCACCACATCAACGACCCGGACGCGACCGCCTGTAACCTCTGCGGTTCGTCGAGTCTCACGGAGGACTGGGCGGGCTACGTCATCATCACCCACCCCGAGCGCTCCGACATCGCCGCGGAGATGAACGTCACCGAACCCGGCGGCTACGCGCTGAAGGTCCGCTGACGGCGCGATGCTCCGACTCCCTGACGACCTCCGGTCAGCGTTCAAGGAGCCGCTGGGCCCCGTCTACACCGACGTCGACGCCCTCCTCGCCGAGGCCGGCGGCCCCCTCGTCGCCGTCGGCGACGTCGTCACCTACCACCTCCTCTCTGCCGGCCGGGACCCCGACGTCGCCGTCGTCGACGGCCTGACCGAGCGCGAGGCGGTCGACGACGAGGTCGCTGCCGTCGTCGAGCGCGAGTGGGCGGCGGACGCCGCCCGCCGGGTCGACGTCGAGAACCCGCCGGCGACGCTCTCTGCGGCGCTCCTCGAAGCCCTCCGGGACGCGCTCCGCGACGAGGGGCCGACGGTCCTCGTCGTCGACGGCGAGGAGGACCTGGCGACCCTCCCGGCCGTCGTCGCCGCCCCGGACGGCGCGAGCGTCGTCTACGGACAACCCGGCGAGGGGATGGTCCACGTCCGCGTCGACGACGCCGACCGCGAGACCTGCCGCGACCTCCTCTCCCGGATGGACGGCGACGTCGACGCGGCGCTCCATCTGCTCTGTGACTGACTGCGGGACGGGCTCTCCCCCAGCCGACCGCAGGGTCGACGCTCCGGTACCGGTTCGGACCACAGAAGACCTATACCGGGAGGAGACGGTAGCCTCCACCGATGCCCTCCACCGACGAGAGTCGGCTCCTGTCCAGACGCCGCGCCATCGAACTCGGCGCGGTCGGGTTCGGCGCGCTCCTCGGCGGGTGCGTCGCCGGCGACGCCGGCGGACAGTCCGACACGACGGTTGCGTCCCCCGCGACCGACGAGACCCCGACGACCGACGAGACGACCCAGTTCCCGCCGCCAGAACCGACCTCCGAGGAGCCGACCGACGCCCGGCCCCTCCCGACCGGGAGCGACTGGCCCCGCGTCGGCCACGACGACGCGAACACCGGCCACGCGCCGGTGACGGCGGTCCCCGGGGAGTCGGAGGTCTACTGGCACTTCTTCACCCAGTCGACGCCGCCCGTCGTCTCCGACGGGAAGACCTACGCGGTCGAGCACGCGCGAGACACGTACCTCCTCTCCCGCGACGCGTCGACGGCCGAGAAGCAGTGGACGACGACGTTCTCCGGCGGCGCGTTCGCCCCGCCCGTCGTCGCGGAGGACCGGGTCGTCCTCCAGACCTACAGCTTCCTGTGGGCGTTCGACCGGAGCGGCGAGGAGCTGTGGCAGTACGACCTCGGCCGCGGCATCCCCGGGTCGCCGGTCGTCCGCGACGGGCGCGTCTACGGCTGTACCGGGTCGTTCGAGCACTGGTCGCCCACGGCCTTCGCCGTCGCCGCCGACGGCACCGAGCGGTGGACCGTCGAACTCGACGGCGACGTCCGCGGGAGCCCCGCCGCCGACGAGGACACGCTCTACGTCGGCACCGGCGCGGGGACGCTCTACGCCCTCGCGCTCCCGGACGGGTCCGAGCGCTGGTCGGTCCAGCTCGGCGACGGTACCGCGGGCACCGCGACGGTGGCGGACGGCGCGGTCTACGTGGCAGACCGGGACGACACGATCCACGCCCGCAGCGCCGCCGACGGCTCCTCGCTGTGGACCGCGGGCGTCGACACCTCCGGCGACGAGTCCCTCGCTGTCGCCGACGGGAGCGTGTTCGTCCCCGCGACCGACGCGGTCGTCTCGCTCTCGACCGACGACGGGACAGAGCAGTGGCGCCGGAGCGTCGGGTCGCCGACCGCCCCCTCGGTCGGCGAGTCGGCCGTCTACGTCGGCGGCACCACCGCGGACGACCCGAACGTCTACGCCATCGACCGGGAGACCGGCGACGTGGCGTGGCACCACCGGACCGAGTCCAAGCAGGTGTCTGACCAGATATTCACCGGCGTCTCCGGCCCTCCGATACCGGTCGAGGGCGGCCTGTACGCCGTCGCCGCAGACGGCCTGTACGCGTTCGGCGCGCCGTGAGGGTCGTCGACAACAGCGTCGTCGGCTCCGGCGGGAGGCGGGCCTGTACCGACCGGCGG
>JBDGSQ010000013.1:0-4548 GCA_042217455.1 Haloferacaceae archaeon
GTGGTGGGTGGTAATTCAGGCACGTTATGTAGGGCGTCGGCGCGGCTCAGAGTTTCGAGTGGACGCGGTCGAACTCCGGCATCGGTGCCCCGACGACGTCTGCGAGTGCGTCGGCCGCGCCGAGGAGCCACTCCGCGCGCTCGAGACGGGACTCCAGGTCGCCGGGGCCGATGCGGTACCGCTCGACGAGTTCCTCCGCGGTCGCCCCCGCGGCCCACTCGTGGAGGATGCGCGCGAGTTTCACCGCCGTGAGCCACTCCTCGAAGGACTCGGCCTCGCCCATGGCCGTCGTGAACTCGGTGGCGTGGTCGCGGGCGAACTGGTACATCGCCGCTCGCTCGCGGTTGCCGAGGTAGCTCCCGTGCATGTCCGGCGTGTCGCAGATTATCTCCAGCGCCGTGAGTTCGGTGACCGTCTCCATGCCCGCCGCGGTCCGGACGCCGTCGACGATGCGCGCGCCGGTCTCGGGGGTGACGTACTGCCGGGACACCTGCGCGCCGAGGTCCGTCGCCGCGAGGCCGCCGTCGGCGTTCACCATCTCCATCGACGCGAGTTCGGCGACCACCTCGTCGACCAGCCCCGAGAGGCCCATCTCCGCGACCTGGTGGGCGTAGAACGAGGCGTCGAGGACGTCGAGGACGCCCTCCCGCGAGTCGGCGAATCCGGACGCGACGATGGCGAGGACGTGGGTCCGGAGCGCGGCCCGGTCGCGCAGTTTCGACTCGACGGCCTCCGGGTCGGCATCGACGTAGCGCGCTCGCAGTTCGTCCGCCGTCTCGTCGTCGCCGACGAGTGCGGCCTCGCCGTAGGGGTCGAGGTGCGGGCGACCGGCGCGGCCGCACATCTGGTGGACTTCGAGGACCGGGAGCCACTCGGTGCCCGACCCGGTGTAGCGCTGCAGGTCGCGGACCACGACGCGACGCGCGGGCACGTTGACGCCGGCGGCGAGCGTGGGCGTCGCGCAGATGACCGCCAGTTCGCGGTCCCGGAACGCGTTCTCGACGGCGGCCCGGTGTTCGCTCCGGAGGCCCGCGTGATGGAAAGCGACCCCCTCGCCCACGCACTCGGCCAGTCGCGCGCCGGTGTCGGTCACGCCCGCGTCGGTCAGCGCAGCCGCGACGTCGGGGGCCTCGCCCAGTCCGTCGTCCGCGAGCCGGTCAGCCAGCGACTCGGCCTCGCGCCGGGAGCGGACGAACGCGAGCGCCTGCCCGCCCTTCGAGACGGCGTCGCGGACGAGCGCGGCCGTCGCCTCGGTGTCGTCTGCCCCGTCGGGGACCGGCACCGTCAGGTCGGTCCCGTCGTCGAAGTCGACGCGACCGTCCGCGTACACGCCGGTGCGGAGGGATATCGGCCGCCACGTCGTCTCGACGAGTTCGGCGTCGAGCCAGTCCGCCACCTCGCCGGGGTTGGCGACGGTCGCCGAGAGGGCGACGACCTGGACGCCCGGCGCCTGTCGCTGGAGGTTGGCGAGCGTCACTTCGAGCGTCGGCCCCCGCCCGTCCGCGCCGAGCAGGTGGACCTCGTCGACGACCACGCAGGCGAGTCGCTCGACCCACGTCGCCCCGTTTCTGATGGCCGAGTCGACCTTCTCGCTGGTGGCGACGACGACGTCGTTTCGGGCGAGGTCCTCCTCCGTGGCGTCGTAGTCGCCGGTCGAGATGCCGACGTCGACGCCGGGGAGTTCGGCGAACGTCTCGTATTTCTCCCGCGCGAGCGCCCGGAGCGGGACGATGTAGAGCGCCGGCCCGTCCGCCGTCAGCATCGCCAGTTCGGCGATGAACGTCTTCCCGCTGGCGGTTGGGATGGCCGCCATCACGCGCTCGCCGTCCGCGACACCCGCCTCCACCGCCGCCTCCTGTGGCGGGTAGAGCTCCTCTATCCCCCGCGACTCGAAGTGCGCGACGAGTTCCGCAGAGAGCGGCAGGTCCCGGACGTGCATCACGCCTGTTTCCGTCGGCATCGGGTATAAACTCTCGCCGGCGGCCGCGACGCCGGCCGGAGCGACGTCGGGGGGTCGACGGTCAGTCCTCGGGTTCGAGCCAGTCCTCGGATTCGGGTCAGTCCTCGGGTTCGGGTCAGTCCTCGGGTTCGAGCCAGTCCACGGGCGCGTCGTCTATCGCGGGCAGCGGCCGCGTCGGCAGGTCGACCAGCGCGGGACCGTCGTGTTCGACCGCCTCCCGGAGCCGCGGTTCGTACTCGTCGGCGCTCTCGACGCGGAAGCCCTTCAGCCCGAACTCCGCTGCAATCTTCGCGTAGTCGAGTTCCTCGAAGTCCACGCCGAACGAGAAGTCGGCGTAGCTTCGCTGTCCCGCCTCGATCCAGGAGAAGGAGGCGTTGTTGACGACGACGATGGTCACGGGCACGTCGAGGCGCGCTATCGTCTCCAGGTCGCCGACTGCGGTGCCGAAGCTCCCGTCCCCGGTGAAGCCGACGACCTGGGACCCGGGACGGGCGAAGTGCGCGCCGACGACCGCCGGAATCGTGTACCCGAGGGCGCCGTGGGCCCGCGGCGTGACCCAGTGGCGACCGGGCACCTCGAAGGGGTAGAGCGCCGCGAAGTACGGACACGACGTCCCCGGGTCGGAGATGAGCACGGCGTCGTCGTCGAGGACCTCGCTGGCCCCGGCCACCATCCGCTCGGGTAACACGGGGAAGGCCCCGGAGTCGAACCGCTCCTCGTACGGTTCGATCCACTCCCGGTGACGGGCGGCGAGTCCCTCCGGGTCCCACTTCTCGGCGGCCTCCAGTCGCGACGCGAGCAGCGCGACGCTCTCCCGGAGGTCGCCGACCAGCGCGACGTCCGTCTCGAAGTTCAGGCCGATGCGCCCCGGGTCGACGTCGGCGCGGATTATCGTCTGGTCGTCGCGGGGCTGGGACCACTTGTAGGTCCAGACGCTCTCGGCCGCCGTCCCGAACAGCAACACGGTGTCGGCCTCCCGCAGTATCTCGTCGGCGTACGGCCTGCCGCCGTTCTCGCCGACGACGCCGACGGAGTAGGGGCTGTCGCCGACGCAACCGGCGCCGGTCAGCGTCTGCGCGACGGGGATGCCCAGCCGTTCGGCGAACGAGCGAACGGTCTCCCAGGCCCGCGAGGAGTGGACGCCGCCGCCGGCGACGATGACCGGTCGGTCGCTCGCGGCGACGAGTTCCGCCGCGCGGTCCACCGACTCCTCCTCGGGCCGGGGGCGGTGGGCCGGATACCGGGCCGTCTTCTCGTCGCCGTAGACGCGCTCGTCGGTCTCGCCGTCGAGCACGTCGATGGGCAGCGAGAGGTGGGTGGCGCCCGGTGTGCCGGTCGTCGCCTGCCGGAACGCCTGCCGGACCGTCCGGGGTATCTGGGCCGTGCTGTCGACGACCGCGTTCCACTTCGTCGGGACGTCGAACAGCCGTCCCTGGTCCAGTTCGGTCAGGACGCCGCGGCCCCGGTGACGGACCGGGACGTTCGTGTTGAGCGCGACCACCGGGACCCCCGAGTCGGTGGCCTCCGCGAGGCCCGGCAGCAGGTAGGTTGCGCCCCCGCCGCTCGGCGCCTCACACACGCCCGGCCTGTCCGACAGTCGGGCGTAGGCGTCGGCCATGAACGCCGCTCCCCGCTCGTCGCGTGCGAGGACGTGTTCGAGGTCGTGGTCGGTCTCGGAGAGCGCCCTGTACAGCCCGATGCTCGTGTCCCCGCAGACGCCGAACACGCACTCGACGTCCGCCGCCTCCAGGGACCGTATCACCGCCTCCGCGCCAGTTAGCATAGCACACGGTTGCCGCAGGCACACAAAAATGGCGCTGTCGGGACCCCCGTCGGGAGCTGGTTCCCACCCGGCGAGAAATATAGACAAAAGTATGTAACGATAGTTCATATATATCACTGGAGGGGACTATCATGGCCACAGCACTGAGAACCGAAGAGCAGATACGAGAATTCGAACAGAAGTTCGTCGACGACGTGTGGAACGGGGACGACTTCGGCTTCATCGAGGAGACCCACGGCGAGGACTACGTGGGGCACTGGTTCGACCTCGACGGCGACGTGGACCGGGACGGCCTCGAGGCGTTCATCCGGGAGGTCCACGCGGGCTTTTCGAACTTCGAGATGACAGTCGAGTTCGCGGTCGTCGAAGGCGACATGGGAGTGACCGGCTTCACCGCGGGCGGGACCCACGACGGGGAGTTCATGGGTATCCCCGCGACGGGCAAGGTCGGGAGCACCCCGGGCATCATGGTTCACCGGTTCGAGGACGGAGAGGTCGTCGAGGCGTGGGCTGTCTGGGACGCGCTCGGACAGCTGCAGCAACTCGGCGTCCTCCCGAAGTCGTTCACGCTGGCCTCGTTCCTCGAGACCGGGGCGAACCTGGCGAAACAGGACGTCCTCAAGCTCGCCAAGGGAGCGTAATCGAGTACACTCGCTCCGTACTCCCGTTTCTGTATCCGTCCGGAGCCCACCGCTGAACGCGCCGGGGTCGCCCGACTACAGCCCGGTGCCGCGCCAGTCCACCAACCCAACTGTTTTGACCCGCTGGCGAGACGTGGGTCACGATGAGTCAGGCCGGAACCCGC
>JBDGSQ010000012.1:0-4425 GCA_042217455.1 Haloferacaceae archaeon
CCGTAGTGGCGGGCCATCTCGAGGTAGTCGCCCTCGATCTCGCGGTCGACGAGGTTGTAGCGGGGCTGGAGCACCGAGAACGGCTCCCAGCCCTCGCGGTGTGCGATCTCGTTCGCCTTCGCCACCTTCCACGCGTTGGGGCGCAGCGTCGAGGCCCCGAGGTAGTTGACCTTTCCGGCGTCGACGAGGGCGTTGAGCGTCTTCATCATCTCGCGGGCCGAGGTCAGGTCGTCCCAGCGGTGGATGTACAGCACGTCGACGTAGTCGGTGTCGAGTCGCTCGAGGATGCCGTCGACGCGGTCGCGGACGTTCTTGCGGTTCGTCCCCCGGCTGTTCGGGTCGCCGTCGCGAATCTGCCAGTAGATCTTCGAGGCGATGGTATATCGCTCCCGGTCCCGGTTCTCGAGCCAGTTGCCGATCCACCGCTCGCTCTCGCCGCCGCCGTAGACGTCGGCGGTGTCGATGTAACGCCCGCCCGCCGCCTCGTAGGCGTCGAGCAACTCGTAGGCGCGCTCCTCGCCGATCTCGAGGTTGCCCTCTTCGGTCTCCTTGCCGAACCGCCACGTGCCGAACTGCAGTTCGCTCGTGTGGATGCCGGTCGCTCCCAGCTGTGTGAACTCGAGGTCGAGTGATTCCAGGTCAGTCATGGACGACCGACCGTACGTCTGTCGCGCTGAAAAGAATTCAGTAACCGGCAGGTTCGCCGGCCTCTCGATTCGCCCCGGCGTCGTTCGGTCGTTCGCCCCCCGTCCCCCCGTTCGACTAGCGGTGACTACTCGGACGGTGCGACGAGGCCGCTTCCGGACGGTGCGACGAGGCCACTCACTCCGACCGGCGGCGCTGCATCGCCTCGTCGACGGCCATGCGGATGGCCTCCGTCGAGTCGAGCGCGCCGGGGTAGAGTTCCTCGAGTTCGGCGACGGTCTCTGCCTTCAGGGTCACGTGGTACGTTCTCGTCTCCGAGTCGGCCATGGTCGGTGGATCGGTTACCGGACGGATAAGCGTACCGGGGAGTGAACACTCGAATAGAATCGAGTGTGAACTCGAAACCAGACTGGATGTAACTGGAGTTCGGTTCGAGTTGCTACCGGGGCGGTCACCACGGGGGCGACTCGTTCTCGATGACGCTCGCCATCCGCTGGAACTCCCGCGAGAGCAGGACCACGAGGTCGTCGAGTGTGACGATGCCAACGAGTTCGCCGTCGTCCACGATGGGAATCCGGCGGACGCCCTCCTCGCTCATCCGGGTGACGGCGTCGAAGACCGTCGCGTCCGACTCGACGGAGAACACGTGCGGGGCGAGGATGTCGTTGGCGATGAGTTCGCGCGGGTCCTCGTCGGCGGTCAGTCCGTAGGTCACGAGGTCGCGGTCGGTCACCATCCCGGCGACGCTCCCCTTCCCGTCGACGACGACCACGCTCCCGATCCGCTCGTCGCGCATGAGTCTGGCTATCTCCTGGGCCGGCGTCTCCGGCTCTACGGTGACCACGTCAGTCCGGGCGACGTCGATAATGCTCATACGAGAGATACGTCCCCGAGCGACTGAAAACGCCCCACTCGATTCCCACGCACTGAGAAGATTGGCGGCCGGTGACGGCCGTTGCGGGACCCCGGTGCCCGCGACGCGTATCGCCCCGGCGGGACTGTTCAACCCGACAACAACTATGCCGCCTCGGGTCCTACGTGAGCGGACAGGCTATGACAGTCGCGCGTAACGGGTCGGGTCCCGTCGCCGCCCTCGGAGCCCTCGGTTCACAGGTTCACCCGGTGTTCATGCTCCCCGCCGTCGCCACCTCGCTGTTCGGCGCGAGCCTCGCCGGCGACTTCCGGGTCGGCCTCGCCGGAGTCCACGTGGCGGCGGTGGCCGCCGGCCTCTACACCGCCCACGTCAAGGACGGCTACGTGGACTTCTACCTCCGCGACGAGGACGACGACCACCCCCTGACCGAGACGGGGTGCCGACTCGCACTCGCGCTCTCGACGGCGGCCTTCGCCGTCGCGACCGGCGCCCTGTGGTCCCTCGTCGGTCCGGGCGCGGCGCTGGTCACGCTCCCCGGGTGGGTCGTCGGCTACCTCCACGCGCCGCAACTGGACACGAACCCCGTGACGGCGACGACGGGCTACCCGCTCGGCGTCGGCCTCGCGCTCCTCGGGGGTAACTACGTCCAGACGGGCGCGCTCACCGCGGATGCCGCGGCCTTCGGGGCCGTCTTCGTCGTGGTCCTCTCGGGGATCAAGGTCGTCGACGACGCCAAAGACGTCGAGTACGACCGGTCCATCGAGAAGCGCACCGTCGCAGTCGTGCTGGGCCGTCGCCGGGCGCGCCAGACGGCCTACGCGGTCATGGCGGTCGGTCTGCTCGCGGTCCTCGCGCTCGCTGTCGCCTCCGTGTTCCCGCGGGGGTCGGTGCTCGCCGTCCTCGCGTTCGTGGCCGTCGCGTTCGTCGCCCGCCGCGCCGACGACGAACTGGCGACGATGCTGCTCATCCGCGGGTCGTACGTCTTCCTCGCGCTCCTCGTTGTCGCCGTCTGGTTCCGCCCGCTGTCGTAGGGGGCGCGTCGGCCGCTGTCGCTGACGACCGGTTCCGAGCGCCGGAGGGGGCGCGACCGGCCAGCGTTTATCGCACCCCCGGCCGTACGTGTGGTATGCTCCCGGACGTCACGGCGCTGGGACCGTACACGTACCTCGCTACCGAGGTGCTCTGGGGCGCTGTCGCGCTCTCCCTGCTGGCGTACGCGGGGGCGTTCCGCGCCGCCGCCAGAACCGTCGCCGTCCTCTACCCCTTCGCCTTCGCGTGGGACTGGTACACCCTGACCGTCGGCGTCTTCGAGATTCCGATGCGGACAGGGGTCGAACTGCTCGGAATCCCGGTCGAAGAACACGTCTTCATGCTGGTCGTCCCGGCGATGGTCGTGAGCGCTCACGAGACGCTCGGGACGCTGCGGGAGTCGCGCGCTGAGGCGGACGCCAGCGAGGCGAGTCCGGGCGACTAGTCGCCCCGGACGCCCAGGTCCCGGCGACTGGTCGCGCAGGGCGCTCTTCAACCGGCGGATAGCCACGCCGGACGCTCCGGCCGCGGCGACTCGTCTCGCCACGGTTCGTCGCCACCGGGACGCTTATGCCGGCAGTCGTTGGCAAGCAAAGCGCATGGACGGGACGGAGCAGGGGGCGCAGACGGCACGAGTCCCCGGCGGCCTGACGACGCTCGCGGCGAGCACCGGCGCGTACTTCGCGATTCGCTTCGGACAGGTGGTCGTCAGCCCCGCGCTCCCCGACATCACCCGGTCGCTCGGCGTCACCACCTCGGCCGCCGGCGGCGCGCTGACGGCGATGTGGGCCGCCTACGCCGCGATGCAGTTGCCGAGCGGCGTCCTCGCGGACCGCGTCGGCGAGCGTCGGACCATCCTCGCCTCGCTCTGCGGCGTCGCCGTCGCGTCGTCGCTCGTCGCCCTCGCGCCCTCGTATCTCGGATTCCTCGTCGCCCTCGCGGCACTCGGTGCGGGCGCGGGCCTCTACTACAACGCCGCGGCGTCGCTGCTCTCGCGCACCCTCGCCGGGGTCGGGACCGCACTCGGCCTCCACAAGCTCGGCAGCCGCGCCGCCGGCCTCGCCGCCCCGGCGCTGGCGGCAGTCGCGCTCGTCCGGTTCGGCTGGCGGACGGTCCCGTTGCTCGCGGTGGGCGTCGCGCTCGTCGGCCTCGCCGAAGTGATCGCACTCGTCGCCCCGACGCCGCCGCCCGCCTCCGACGGCGACCTGCACCTCCGGGAGGGCATCGCCGCCCTCGGCGACCCGGTCGTCGCGCGAACGACGGCGCTCACCTCCGCCGGCGAGTTCACAGAGCAGGCCGCGATGTCCTTCCTCCCGACGGCGCTCGTCGTCTACCACGGCCTCGGGGTCGGAGCCGCCAGCGGTCTGTTCTCCGCGTTCTTCGCCGCCTCCGCGGCCTCCGGGGCCGCGATGGGCTGGCTCTCGGACCGCGCCGGCCCGAACGCCGCCGCACTGCTCACGGCGCTCGCGGGCGTCGCGGGCTTCGGTGCCCTCGCGGCGGCGGGCACGGACGGCCTCGCCCTCCTCGCGGCCGTCTCGCTCGCGGGCGTCGCCACCGGGTGGACAGCGCCCCTCCAGTCGCGCGTCCTCGACGTGCTCTCGGAGTCGGGCTCCGGGGGCGGTTCGGAGGGGAGCGGGACCGGGTTCGGGGCGTTCCGGACGGCGTACGTTCTCGCGGGGTCGACGGGGAGCGTCGTCGTCGGGACCCTCGCCGACGTCGCCGGCTGGCGCGTCGCGCTCGCGGGGCTCGCGGCGCTCCTCGGCGGCGTGGCGCTGTGGCTGGTCGTCGAGCGACTGGGATGAGTGGGGTCGGTCGGAAGCGAAACGCAGTCGGCAGCCAGAGACGAAGACGGCCGCTCACTCGTCTTTCGCCCCGGG
>JBDGSQ010000058.1:0-4307 GCA_042217455.1 Haloferacaceae archaeon
CTCGTCCAGCGCGACGACGACACCGAGGAGACGGTCCGCGAGCGACTCCGCGTCTTCCGCGAGAACACCGAACCCGTCATCGAGCACTACCGCGAGCGGGGCGACCTCGTCGAAGTCGACGGCGAGGGGACGCCCGACGAGGTGTTCGCTGCACTCACGGACGTCGTCGGCGACGAGGACCCGTAAGGCGACCGGAGGCGACGACGAGGGCACGTTGGGCGAGCGCGCGAGAATCGCAGGTCGCCGCGTACGAGAATCGCAGGTCGCCGCGAGCGAAGGTAAAAGGTTCATAACCGGGGGAGGCTTACTTCGGGTCGATGGCACGGATAGAGCAGACGGTGCGGGACCTCGTCACAGACGACGGGGACATGCGGGACGCCGTCGAGACGGTCCTGAAACGGGCCGACCAGGGGACGATTCGATGGGTCGACGTCCGGGACGACCTGACGAGCGGCCAGTGGGGCCGACTCATCGAGACAGGCGTCCTCGTCGACGGCGACGAGGGGTTCGAACTCGCCGACGTGGAGGCGACGCGAGCCGCACTCGAGAACGGGACGACCGCCGGGACGGGGACCGGCTCCGGCACGGGTGACGACGAGGACGTCGAGAGCGCCTCGTGGTCGACGTGGGACAAACTCGCGGCCGTCGTTTCGCTCTCGTTTTTCGTCGGCTACTCGTACTCGCCGGTCCGCAACGTCATCGGCGGCGTCATGGACATCTTCCTCGGACCGCTCGAGTCGATGCTGCCCTTCTACGTCGTCGTGATGGTCATCGCGATGGTGACGGGTCTCTACTCGACGCTCCTGCAGGCGAACCTCACCGACATGGAGAAGATGGGGAAGTACCAGCAGCGGATGCAGGACATCCAGGAGCGCCGCAAGGAGGCAAAAGAGGCCGGTGATGACGCCGCGATGAAGCAGATACAGGAAGAGCAGATGGACGCCATGGGCGACCAGATGGGCATGTTCAAAGAGCAGTTCCGCCCGATGGTCTGGATCATGTTCCTCACCATCCCGGCGTTCCTCTGGATGTACTGGAAACTCGGCATCGGCGGGAGCGACGTCTTCGGCACCGTCGTCCTCCCGATGGTGGGCGAGACGACGTGGAAGCACCCGGTCGCCGGCCCGATGCAGGCCTGGATCGTCTGGTACTTCCTCTGCTCGATGAGTTTCACCCAGATCATCCGCAAGGGGCTGAACATCGACATGAGCCCCACCGCCTCCTGAGGGCCCGTCGCCCCGCAGGGGCACGTCTTCGGACTCTCGGCGATTACTTCGACTCTCGGCGATTCCTCCGACTCTCGGCGATTACTTCGACTCTCGGCGATTCCTCCGACTCTCGGCGATTCCTCCGACTCTCGGCGATTCCTCCGACTCCGGCAGATCTCTCCGACACTCGGCGATTCCCGAATCACCCCGCCCGTCGTGAACGGCAATCTCTTTTAGGGAGACACCGACACTTGGGATATGTTGCTAACCGTCTCCGGCCCCCCCGGCAGCGGGAAGAGCACCGTCGCCTCGGGGCTGGCAGAGATGCTCGGCTACCGTCACGTGAGCGGTGGCGACATCTTCCGCGGACTCGCAGACGAGCGGGGACTCTCGCTCTCCGAGTTCAACGAACTCGCAGAGGAAGACGACAGCATCGACCGCGAACTCGACCGTCGCCTCCGCGAGTACGCCCGCGAGGAAGACGATCTCGTCCTCGAATCCCGGCTCTCGGGGTGGATGGCCGGCGACTACGCGGACCTGAAAATCTGGCTCGACGCGCCGCTGGACGTTCGCGCGGAGCGAATCGCAGACCGGGAGGGCAAGTCCGTCGCGCAGGCCCGGCAGGAGACCATCGAGCGCGAGGAGTCAGAGAGCCTCCGCTACCGGGAGTACTACAACATCGACTTCGACTCGCTCCAGATATACGACCTCGGGCTGAACACCGCCCGCTGGAGCCCCGCGGTCACGCTCGAACTCGTCGCGAACGTCGTCGAGCAGTACGACCCGGAGCAGGACGAGGGGAGCTACGAGGTCCCCGGCTCGGTCAGGTACGAGTTCTGAGATGCTGCGCGCTCCGCCCGCGGACCGGTCGCTCGCGGAACTGCTCTCGTTCGGCGTCGTCAACCTCGACAAGCCACCGGGGCCGTCTTCCCACCAGGTGTCGGGGTGGGTGCGCGACATGGTCGCGGACCTCGCACCCGCCGTCGACCGGGCGGCACACGCCGGGACGCTCGACCCGAAGGTGACCGGCTGCCTCCCGGTCCTCCTCGGCGACGCGACCCGCCTCGCGCAGGCGTTCCTCGAAGGGTCGAAGGAGTACGTTGCGGTCCTCGAACTGCACGGCCCCGCACCGACCGACGTGGAGGCCGTCGTCGGCGAGTTCCAGGGCGTGATATTCCAGAAGCCGCCGCGCAAGAGCGCCGTGACCCGTCGCCTCCGGACCCGCGAGGTGTACGACCTCGACGTGCTCGAGGTCCGCGACCGGAAGGCGCTCCTCCGCATCCGGTGTGAGAGCGGCACGTACGTCAGAAAGCTCTGTCACGACGTCGGCCTCGCGCTCGGCACGGGAGCGCACATGGGCGACCTGCGCCGGACCGCGACGGAACCGTTCGACGACGCCGACCTCGTCTCGATGTACGACCTCGCGGACGCCCTCGCGTTCGCCGAGGAGGGCGACGAGTCGTGCCTCCGGGACGCCGTCGACCCGGCGGAGCGGACGCTCGCGCACCTCCCCTCCGTGACGATCGCCGAGAGCGCGGCGGAACAGGTCGCTCACGGCGCACCGGTCTACGCGCCGGGCGTCCTCGACCACGACGACGTCCCGCCCGACGCTCTCGTCGCCTGTTACACGCCAGACGGGTCGGTGGTCTGTCTCGGGACCGTGGTCGGCGACCTCGACGCCGACGCCGGCGAGGTCGTCTCGCTCGACAGGGTGCTGGTCTGAGCGGTCCGCCCCGTCAGCGTTCAGGTCTGAGCGGTCTGCGCCGTCAGCCCGCGGATGCGAGACGGCGGCCGCCGCGCAGCACGCCGTTCGCCCCCGCGGTGGCCGCATCCCCCGTCTTTTTTGCTCCCTCCCCCGACTACGCGACCGTGAAACTGGGAACTGCCACTGCCGACCCCGGAACCGTCTCCTACGGCTGGTTCCACGTGACGCGACTCCCCACCGGCGGCGACGAGCGACTGCCCGTCGTCGTCGCCGAGGGCGAGCGCGACGGTCCGACCCTCTGGATTACAGCCGGCATCCACGGCAACGAGGCGACCGGCGTCGCCGCGGCACAGGACGTCGTCGACGAGGCCCTCCCCGGAGCCCTCGCCGGCACCGTCGTCTGTCTCCCGTCGCTGAACCCGGCCGGACTCAGACGGAACGTGCGAACCTCGTACTACGACGACGAGGACCCGAACCGTTACTTCCCCGACCCGGACCACGAGTCGACCAGACCGCCGGGGACTCAGGAGCGAATCGACCGCCGACTCTACGAGGCGTTCGCCGACTCCGCAGACGCTCTCGTGGACCTCCACACGGCCTACACCGGGTCGATGCCGTTCGCCATCCGGGACCGCGTCCTCTACGGCGAGACGCGGGACCGCGACGAGGCCGAAGCGCTGGCAGACGACCTCGACGCCCTGATCGAGGCGTTCGGCCTCCCGGTCCTGACCGAGTACCCCGCCGACGAGTACCTCGAACAGAACCTCCAGCGCTCGACGGCGGGCGCGGCACTCAACGCGGCCGGCGTCCCCGCGTTCACGGCCGAACTCGGCGGCCATCGCGTCGTCGAAGAGGACGTCCGCGCCGCGGCCGTCGCGGGCCTCTACGGCGTCATGGTCGAACTGAACATGCTCGACGCCGACGCAGTCCCCGAGGACGTCGGCGACCCCGGCGGCGGCGTCCCGTCTGCTCCGGTCGCGTATCCGGTCCGCCGAGCGAACCACCCGACCACCTCGACCGCCGGCCTCGTCCGCCACCGGGTCGAACCCGGCGACGTGCTCGCGGCGGGCGACGTCGTCGCCGACGTGGTCACGCCCCACGGGGAGGTCGCAGACGCCGTCGAATCAGACCACGACGGCTACGTCATCGCGCGCTGTGAGGGGCTGGCCGTCTACGAGGGCGACGCCGTCGCCAGCCTCGCCGTCCGCGACGACGGCGACCTGGTCGTCCCGCGGGACGAGGAGTGACGCCGGCGAAGCGAAGCGCTTAACCGGGGGACGCCCCTCGAACGACATGCGGGACCGTGGGGTAGTGGTATCCTCGGCGCATGGGGTGCGTCGGACCCGAGTTCGACTCTCGGCGGTCCCACTTCTACAAGGGTTCATCTGGAACTC
>JBDGSQ010000136.1:0-4127 GCA_042217455.1 Haloferacaceae archaeon
AGACCTGCGGGTTCGAGGTGACGCTCGTCCCCGTCGAGCACCCGCCGCTGGTCTGTTACGGACTCGCGGTCGAGGACCCGGAGACGGGCGCGCGCCTCTCGCTCACGGGCGACACCTCCTACGCCGTGCCCGGGGAATCGCGGGAGGTACTCGCCGACGCGGACCTCCTGCTTGCGGAGGCGCTGGTGCCGGCCTCGCTCTGCGAGCGCCACCCCATCGGCGGGCGAGACCTCGACGAGGACGGCGTCCCGCGCACCTTCGGGACCAAGCACATGACCCGCGAGGGGGCGCTGGACCTCGCCGGGGAACTGGGCGCGAGAGAGACGCGACTGGTACACACCTCCCATTTCTACCCGCCCGACGAGGCCTTCGAGGAGCCGCTCGCCGTCGACGGCGAGACGTACCGGCTCTGAGACGTGGCCGTCGCGGGTCCACTCGTCCCTGAGAGGCGGCCGTCGCGGGCCCACTCGTCCCGCTCACGACGCGCGGGTCAGCCGAACCGCCACCACCCGACGAGCAGGGCGACGCCGGCGGCGAGCGCCGTGAACCCGACGGGCGTGACCGTCGTCCCGTTCTCGCCGCCCGCCGGCCTGTCGGTCGTCGCCGTCCCCGCGGTCGTCTCCTCGCTCGTCGTCGTCCCCGAGGTGGTTTCCCCGCCTGTCGTCGCGGTGTCCTCCGCCGTCCCGTTCCCGCCCGTGGCGTCCTGGCCCGCTCCCGGGTTCGCGGTGGCGGAGTCGTTCGCGGCGGCGCGCTCCCAGCGGCGGTTCTCGTGCGTCCGGATGGCCTCGGCACAGCGCTCCAGCGCGTCTGCGGAGGGCGGGTCCCCGTTCTTCAGTCGCACGTCGCCGCTCGCGTTCAGGTCGGTGATGGTCGGGCCGCCGTGTTCGCCCGTGGGCAACCGCGCGGCGTCGTAGACGAGCCACGGCGCGTACACCTCCCAGACCACGTCGCCGGCGGGCGTCACCTCGAAGACGCGGCTGTTCCGGGAGTCGCTGACGAGCGTGTTCCCGTTCGGGAGGCGGTCCGCGTCCCGCGGCCACGCGAGGTCGCTCGCTCCCCCGCCGAGGATGCCCCTGTCGCCGCCGAGCCGCCACGTCCGGGTCCAGCCGCCGTCCGGGTCGCGCGCGTACTCGACGATGCGGTTGTTCTCGCTGTCGGCGACCAGCACCGTCGTCCTCCCCGACTCGCTCACGAGGTAGTCCGGGTTGTGCTGTCGCTTGAGGGTGCGGTACTGGTCGTCCTCGCCGAGGTGCCAGACGACTTCCCCGGTCGTCCGGTTCAACAGGAGGACCTGGTCGAAGTTCCGCGGCGAGAGCAGGAGCCTGTCCTCGCCGACGACGTCGACGTCGTTGACGTGGGTCCAGTCCTCCGTGTAGTTGCCGCCGCCCGAGCGGTCGAAGTAGCGCCTGAACTCCCACTCCCAGACGACCTCGTCGGTCGTGCGGTTGTAGACGAAGACCCGGTCGCGGTTGACGTCGCTCTCCGCGTCGTAGTTGCGCATGTTGGCGACGACGACGTTCCCGTTGGGGAGGAGGTCGGCGTCGTGGGTGTCGTCTGCGTCGATGGTCTCCGTCCAGACCGCCTCGCCCGTCTCCGGGTCGAGTTCGTAGAGGAGGGTCTCGCCGGGCGGGGCCGCGGTGACGAAGAGGTTCCCGTTCGGGAGCGGGTCCACGTCGTACGACCAGAAGACGCCGAACGCCTCCGCGCTCCGGTGGACCCACGCGATGGAGCCGTTCGGGTAGAACGCCACCAGCCGGGCGGGGCGTTTCCCCTGCAGGCTCTCGTTCTCCGAGAAGCGCATCCCCTGCACGCTCACGACCGTGACGCCGCCGGGCTGGGTCCGTATCGTCCCGGCACACGCCGCCGTCTCGGCGTCCGCGGCCGCGCCGGTGCCGGCGACGCCCGGCACTGCGGCAGTCAGGAGCGTCCCGACGACGAGCACGAGAGCCAGCTTCGACCGCACCATGGTCGGTCGTCGGCTGTGTCGGGTATGTGTTTTCCGGTCGTTTCACGCCCGTAGGATGCTGGTAACTCGCACACTCGAGCGGGTCGGGTCATCGGCCCACACGGGTCGGTCGGACTCAACGGTCCACACGGGCCGGTCGCGTTACCGGTCCACGCGAGTCGGTCGGAGTCACCGGCTCACCCGAACCGGTCGAGGCCGACCTGTCGGCGGGCGACGCCCTCGGGGTCCGCAACCCACCGGGTCCGCGCCGCCCGCCGCCCCTCTCGGTCGAGTGCCGGCGCCGACCCGGGTTCTCGGGCCGGGCAGTCGGCGCAGTCGCTCCCGGGGTCGACCACCCGCTCGAAGTGCGCACAACGGGGCCGCCCGTCGTCGGTGAAGCGGGCGTGGGCGCACGCTGGGGGGTCGTACGTGCGCCACCCCTTCCCGTAGGCCCGCTCGGCGAGGCGGAGGCGGGTGCGCGCCTTCGCGGCGGCGTCGACGACGGCGACGTCGGTCCGGAGCGGGTGGTACCCGGTGGGCTCGACGCCCGGGTCGTCGACGGCGAGCGGCGAGGGTTCGCGCACGACGGTTCGCTCGCCGCTCTCGGGGTCGAATCGCCAGACGCCGACCTCCTCGGGGATGCGGTTGAGGTGCGCGCCGGTGACGTAGCTCTCGGTGGCGAGGACCACCTCGTCGAACGCGCCGAGGCTCACGTCCGTTCGAAGCTGGCGTTCGAGGTCGCCGGGCCGGCCGAGGTCGGGTTTGTTCTCGACGCCGACGAGTCGCGCGAACCAGTCGTCCGGGTAGCGGACGGCCCGGCGGACGTACTCGCGCCCGCGGCGTCGCTCGCGCTCGAAGAAGCCGACCTCGACCGCCCGCTCTGCGTCGCGGCGGGCCACGCTCGGGTGACAGTCGAACGCCGCACGCGGGTCGACGGCCTCGCCGACGCCCACGTCGCTCGATATCGCCCGCGGGGGAATCGCCTCGGCGGTGATCGCGGCCCGGTCGTCGAACCCGGGGCCCGGTTCGACCGCGCAGACGTCGATGATGCGCCCGCCGGGGTCGGTGACCCCGGCTCCGAGCTGGCGTGCGGGGAGGAGGTCCGTCGCCTCCTCTATGTGCGCACAGAGCGCCAACTCGAAGGCGAACTCCATGGTGGGTCGTGAGCGCGGGAGCGACAAAAGCATCGCGCTCAGCGGAGTCGGCGCGGGAGCGAGCGCGTCGCGCCCTGCGAGCACAGCGCGGGAGCGAGCGCGTCGCGCCCGTGATTTTCCCTCTCCCGTCGACCCATCGGCCAGTCGATACTCCCCGCCTCGTCACCTTCTTTTCCCCGCCCGACCTTCGTTCTGTATGGACCGACGCCGGTTTCTCGCGGCCGCGGGCTCACTCGGCATCGCGTCGCTCGCTGGCTGTGCCGCGGTGTCCGGGTCGCCGCGGCCCCCCGTCGTCCCGGAGCGGGAACTGCGAGACGGCGGGTGGAAACTCGTCGACGAGTCACAGGAGCAGGCGTTCGAGCAGGCCATCGCCGGGTTCACGTTCACCGCGACGACGACGACGCGGCGGTACGTCGACCAGCGACTCGCCGACGACGTGACCGAGAAGACCCTCGGCGAGGTCGCCGGCGAGATGAGCACGTTCTTCGCCGCGGCGGTCACGTTCGACCCCGACCTGACGAACCTGCCGGGCGGCGCGGGGCGCGAGGAGTTGCTCGACCGCACGGAGGAGAACGCTCGCAGGGAGTTCGAGTCCCAGATGGAGCGCGCGGGACTGACGAACGTCTCGCAGACCGACACGGGTTCCTTCGACGTCGACACCGGCGAGACGGCCCGTCTGACGACCTACGAGGCCGACTTCCCCTTCGAGGGGTTCTCCTTCGACGTGACGAACGACGCCTCCGTCGACGTCGAGGGGGACGCCATCCCCGTCGAGGGACTGCTCGCCGTCTGGTACCACGACCGCGCGATCCTCGTCTCCGGCGGCGCCTTCCCCGCGAGCAACTACGCCGACACGACGACGAAGGACCTCTCGGACGCCGTGACCGTCACCGTCGACATCGACCTCGGACTGACGCCACAGCGGTACCGCGAGGAACTCCGGTCGCTGATGCGGCAGGTGAAGTAGCCGAGAGCGCGGGTCGCGTCCCGGCGTCGCCGACCCGAACCCGGCGTCGCCGACCCGAACC
>JBDGSQ010000044.1:0-1833 GCA_042217455.1 Haloferacaceae archaeon
CAGGCACAGGCCGGCGACCGGCAGGCGCAGGCCGAAGGTGGTCAGCAGACGCAGACAGACGCGAGCGCTGGGGCGGACGCGTCCGGGCGAGCGGTCGAGACGCGGGGCACCGGCGAGGCCGAAGCGCCGGACGCCGGCGAGACCGAGACGCCGACCGCCGGCGCGTCGACACCGGCGACTCCCGCGGCGTCAGAAGCGACGGGCGCGGACGCGGACGCCGGAGCGTCGCCGCAGACAGACGGGCGAGCGGGGTCGGGGGCCGGGGCGTCGCCGCCGCGAGATCGACCCGCGCGGACCTCCCGCGGCGACGACGTCGCGGAGGCGCAGGCGTCGCTCCGGCGGACGGTGGCGAAGCACGCGGCGGCCGCAGAGGAGGCGACGGACCCCCGGCGGGCGCAGGACCACCTCGCCGTGGTCCGCGACGCCGCCGAAGCGCTCGCCGCGCTCGACCGGTGAACATAGGTAATCGGCCCCCTCACCACTCTACGCACCATGAACGTTCTCGTCGCCGTCGACGGGTCCGACTGCAGTCGTCGGGCGCTGGAGTTCGCCTGCGGGTTCGTCACGCGGTTCGACGCCGAGCTGTCGGTCGTCCACGTCTCCGACCGGCGGACCGAGGCCACGGACGCCATCCTCGAGTGGGCCCGCGAGACGCTGGCGGAGGCCGGCGTCGACGCCGAGGCCGAGCTGTCGCTCCGGGACATCTCGATACGCCCCGCCTCGAAGGCCGGCGAGGCGATACTCGACCTCGTGGACGAGGAGGGGTACGACCACGTCGTGATGGGGCATCACGGCGACGGCGTCGTCGAGGAGGCGATGCTCGGGAGCGCGACCGAGACGGTCATCTCGGACGCGTCGGTCGGCGTGACGATCGTTCCCTGACCCGCTCGTCCCACCGCAGCGCCGGCCGGCCGCTCACTCGTAGTCGCTGCCGACGACCTCGCGGATGCGTTCCGCGGTGACCTCGCCGACGCCGTCGACCTCGAGGAGGTCGTCCGTCCGGGCGGTCATCACGGCCTCGACCGTGCCGAAGGCCTCGAGCAGGGAGCGCGCGGTCACGGGGCCGATGTCGGCGATGGAGGAGACGACGTACTCCTGCTGTTCCGGGAGGGTCTTCGCGCTCTTCTGGCCGTGGACGCTCACCTGCCGGTCCCGGGTCCGCTGTTCGCGGGTGGCGACGACTTCGAGCATGTCGGCGGTGTCGCCCTCGTCTTCGGTCCGGAGGACGCTCATCCCGTAGTCGACGGCGAGGCTGGCGAGCGCGCCGCGAATCGCCCCCGGGTGGACGTTGCGCTCGCCGTAGAGGTCGTCGCCCTCGACGATGACCACCGGGCGGGCGTAGTGGCGCGAGAGCGCCCGCGCCTGCTCGAACAGCGAGCGGTCCTCGCCGACCAGCGTGTCGAGGAAGTCCGCGACCGACTTGCGCTCGACGGCGACCCGGTCAGAGAGGACGTAGTCGCCGACTTCGAGGGTCTCCAGCCGGGTGCGGACGCCCTCCCGCGTCGAGAGGTCCCGCGCGATGGTCGAGTCGAGTTCGCGCTGGTCGACGACGATTTCGACCGCGTCCTCGTCGTCGTCGCTCTCGGCGGTGGCGACGACGCCCTCGGGCTCGGCGCCTCCCTCGGCACTCGCCTCGCCGTCCTCGGCATCCTCGCCGGTCTCACCGCCCGCGTCGCCGCCGACCTCGTCGTCCTCGTCGTCGCCCTCGGCCGTTCCGAAGTCCGTGAGCGCGGTCGGCTTCCCGCCGGCCGCGTCGCCGTTCGCGGCAGACTGCTCGCTGACCGAACCGCCGTTCGCGGCAGACTGCTCGCTGACCGAACCGCCGTTCGCGGC
>JBDGSQ010000044.1:1933-4040 GCA_042217455.1 Haloferacaceae archaeon
TGACCGAACCGCCGTTCGCGGCAGACTGCTCGCTGACCGAACCGCCGTTCGCGGCAGACTGCTCGCTGACCGAACCGCCGTTCGCGGCCGACTTCGACGGCGCGTCGTTCGCGGCGTCGGCTGCCGGTCCACCGTCTCTGTCGCCGGCCGCCGACCCGCCGTCCGCGGGCGTCGCATCGGCGGTGGCGCTCCCGCCTGCGTCCCCCGCCCCCGTTTCGCCTCCCGCGGCCGGGCCGTCGTCGTACGCGCCGAGGCTCGACTGGTCGCCCGCGTCGAGTTCGGCGACCACCTCCCGGGCGACGCCCTTCAGTTCTCTGAGTTCGTCCTCCATCTCCTGTTCTCTGCGGCGCGATATCCAGAAGTACGCCTCGTCGCGGGTGTCCGCTGCCATCAGGACGACGACGCGCCCCTCGGCCTGCCGGCCGGTCCGGCCCTTCCGCTGGATGGAGCGAATCGCAGTCGGGACCGGCTCGAAGAAGAGCACGAGGTCCACCTCGGGGACGTCGAGCCCCTCCTCTGCGACGGAGGTCGAGACCAGCACCTCGAACTCGCCGCTCCGGAAGGCGTCGAGGGTCTCCTGCTGTTCCTTCTGGGTCATCCCGTCGGAGCCCTCCCGGTCGCCCTGTCCGACGAACCGCCGGACGTGGAAGCTCTCGGCGAGGAAGTCGGTCAGCGCCTCCGCGGTGTCTCTGGACTCGGTGAAGACGATGACGCGCTCGCCGTTCTCGATGCCGAGCGTCTGGGCGAGCAGGATGCGCGTGCGGGAGAACTTCGGGTGGAGGTCGTCGAACTGTTCGGCCTTCCGCATCGCCCGGCGGACGTTCGGTTCGGCGACGAGGCGCTGGCTCGCCTTCGAGGCCCCCGAGGAGCGGGCGGCGTTGCGCTGGCGCTCGAAGTACCGGCGGACCGACTCGACGCTCTGGGTCTCGACCAGTTCGACCGCCCGCCGGAGCTTCATCACCTCGGCGTGGACCGACATGCCCTGATATCCCTCGGACTTGTCGTTGTCGATGAGCCGCTGGAGCTGGCCGCGAATCCTGTTCAGTTGCTTCTGCGAGAGGTCGGGCGACGTCGCGTTGGTGACGCCCATCTCCTTGAGCCGTTCGAGGCGGTCCGCGATGACCTCGTTCAGCAGGTCCCGTATCTCGAGGACCTCCTCGGGGAGGTCGATGGTCTCCCACTCGACGTCGGTGTCGTGGGTGTACTCCGCGACGTCCGCGTCCTCCTCGGTCATCACCTCGACGTCCTCGATGCCGAGGTTCCGGCACACCTCCAGAATCGCCTCCGCGTCGCCGCCGGGGGAGGCGCTCATGCCGGTCACGAGCGGATCGTCCGCGTCCGCGTGGTAGCGCTCTGCGATGTAGACGTAGGCGTAGTCGCCGGTTGCGCGGTGGCACTCGTCGAAGGTGAGGTGGGTCACGTCGTCGAGGCGGACGCGGTCGCCGATGAGGTCGTTCTCGACGACCTGCGGCGTGGCGATGACGACGCGCGCGTCCTCCCAGTGGTCGGCCCTGTCGTCGGGCCGCACGTCGCCGGTGAAGACGACGATCTCGTCGTCGGGAATCGTGAGCGCCTCGCGGTAGAAGTCGGCGTGCTGCTGGACCAGCGGCTTGGTCGGCGCGAGAAAGAGCGCCTTCCCGCCCACCTCGTGGAGCCGCTCTGCGGTCACCAGCAGGCTCACCGTCGTCTTGCCGAGACCGGTCGGGAGCGAGACGAGCGTGTGTCCCTCGCGGGCGCTCCCCGCGAGCCGAATCTGGTAGAGCCGCCGCTCGATGAACGAGGGGTTCAGGAGCGGGTGCTCGACGTACGCCACGTCGTCGGTGGCCGCCATTACGCTCGATTCGGCGTCGTCAGGGATAAGATTTCGCGAAGCGAGGCGAAAGTGAACGGCCCCGACGGGGCCGCCTGCTAGTTCCGCCGGTCGCGCGAGGGCGCACCGCGCGACTCGACCCCGACCGCACGCTCGCACTGCCCGCTCTCGCCCTCTACGACCGCCTCGGGGACGGAGTCGCCGACGAGTTCCGCCCACTCTCGCAGGTGGTTACGGTGCTCGCCCATCTCGTTCTGTTGGAACTCAAGCATCGTATATAACGATTGTGCCCGAGTG
>JBDGSQ010000030.1:0-3869 GCA_042217455.1 Haloferacaceae archaeon
AGAACTTGTTGTCGAGGTTGTACTGCTCGGTGTGGCTCTTGGGCATCTGGAGGTTGACCCGGTAGTAGAGGGTCTCGAGAATCTCCAGGTAGTCGACGATGCGGAGGCGCTTGTCCATCCACATCAGCACGGTGAGGAAGGTCGACTCGACCGGCGTCAGATCCTTCTCTTTCATCCACGCCTTGTGGTCGTACTCGTCTTTCTTTTCGAGGCTCATTGTTTATCGCTTGTAGTAGGGGTAAACCGCGCGCTTGACGTGCTCCCACGCGGAGCCGCCGCCGGCCTGCACGCCGTCGACCTGCTCCTGTCGGATGTAGAGGTCCTCGTACTTGCGACGGCGTTTCTTGACGATGACGACGTCGGGGAGGAACTCCTTGCGGTACAGCGCCAGGATGAACGCCAGGTCGACGAAGACGACGGCGAGGACGCCGCCGAGGAACATGTTCCCGGTGTCGGTGAGGCCCCACCCGTTCACGAGCCCCCACGAGAACATGAACACGAACAGGACTTCGATGACGGTCAACAGCACGATGGCGATGGCCGCCGCGGTGCTCTCTCTGGCCGGTTCGTAGCGGTGAATGTCTCCGTAGTTGCTTCCGGACGTCGACATCTAGTCCTCCCCTCCTCCGGTGTTGCCGGTGTTCGGTGACTCGCCGTACTTCAGGATGTAGAACGTGTAGACGAGCGTCACGAGGACCCCGAGGATCGCCCCGGACCCGACCCAGTGGGCCTGAATCGGGACGCCGAGCTCCTCGAGCGCCTTGGTGCCGCCGCCACCTCCGCCCTCTCCGCCGCCGCCACCGCCGCCGCCGACGTCGCCGACGGCGATGGCGCCTTTCATGCCGAGCGAGCGGTGGGGCTGGCAGAAGTACGTGACGATGCCGCTCTCCTCGAAGGTCTGGGAGAAGGTGAACCCCGAGGTGGCGGTGAGTTTGCTCTCGAAGTCGCCGCCGGACTCGGCACTGACGTTGTGCTGGCCGCCGTTGCCGGTCCACTCCCAGGTGACTTTCGTCCCGGGGTCGACCTGCACGGCCGGCGGGTCGAAGGCGAAGTTCCCGCCGTTGCCCTCCGCGCCGACGTTGATTGTCACTTCCTCCTGACCGGTCTTGTCGACGGTGGTCCCGTCGTAGTTCCCGACGTCGTCGAGCCACCCGCCGTAGTCTACAGACTGGGCGGCGGCGGTACCGGTCGCGGAAACGGCCGCCCCCGCGGCGGCGGCCGTCCCACCGGCTGCTCTCAGAAATTCCCGCCTCTTCATACACGTGACCTTGAGGAAGGGATGCGCATAAACCCACCGGACTCCCCCCGAGTGCCCGAAATTGCCGCCGACGGGAGCGACCCGGACGTCAGCCGCTGTCGTCGCCGCTCACGTCGTCGAGGCGGGCGTCCGCGTCGACGGGGAGGAAGTCGGGCCGCTCGCCGTCGTCGAGTCCGACCGCGCGGAGTCGGTCGCGGTACTCGACGGCCCGAAATCGGTCCGAGAGCCTGGCGTTGGCCACGACGGCGAAGAGGAAGACACCGACGAGGAGAAAGCCGATGCCGACGGTGGGGAAGATGAGTTTCGCCGTCGCCCGCTGTCCGGGCAGGTCGAGAAAGAGCCACGAGAAGAGCAGCCCGAGGCCGGCGAGTACCTGCACGGCGGCGACGGCCTGTAGCATGTGGTTCCCGAGTTCGCCGCTGCCCTCCGGAACCTCGTCGGGGTGCGGGAGCGAGACGTCGGCGGGCGGGTCGCCGACCTCGTAGTCGTCCATCGAACAGAGCGCGACCGAGGGCTTGACGTCGCGGAGCACCGTCCCCCGCCCCTCGACGCTCCCGTCGGGGCGGACGAGGGCGTACCCCTCGTCGGAGTAGGCGAGCAGGCACCGCTCGCTCTCGTACTCGACCCACTCCAGCACCGCGAACACCTCTCTGGTCGCGATGCGCTGTCGCAGCTCGCGCTCGACGCGCTCGAGCAACTCCCGGCCGACGAGCCACGAGTCGGCGTCGAACGCCGCCTCCCACTCCTCGACGGTCATCTCCCGCATGTCGGCGGGACCGAAGTCGTCGAAGTCGTACTTCTCCTCGACCTGCCGCCGCAGCGACTCGACGTCCTCGGGGACGTCCTCCCCCGTTTCGTCTGCGCCCGACGGCGTGTCGGTGGCGTCGGCGTCGGCCATCGTCCGAGAGTTGGTCCGCGACACCGAAAAGCGTGTCGTGGTGGCTCTCGGGGCGAACGCGGCCGGGAGCGAGCGTCTCCGCCCACTCGCACGCGTTTCGGGTACTTTACCACGCCCCTCTCCCAATCGCCACCGATGGTACGCGAGTCGACAGTGGCCACCGTCGCCGTGACGCTGGTCACCGCCAGCTTCCCGTTCTACCTCTACGGCGCGTGGTACATCCTCGACTCGGAGGTGGTGACGTGGGGCATCCTCGTCCGCCACCTCCAGATAATCGCCGTCGGTCTCACGCTGAACACCGTCCCCGTGGTCACGTGGATGGCTCCCCGCCTCGTCGAGAAACTCGGCGGCATCTACGCCCTCCACGCCGTCCTCGGCCTGCAGGCCTACGCGATGCTCGTGTTCGCGCTCACCGGCATCGTCAGAATCTTCCAGGCGAAGTACGAGGCGGACCTCTACCGCGACCCCGACCCCGACGTCGACATCGGCGACCTCCACGAGAACATGGGCGCGTGGCGGGGCCGCCTCCGCCTCGGGGTCGTCGGCTACGTCGTCTTCTGGCTCCTCGCGTGGACGGTCGGGCTGTACCAGTACCTCACGACGTACGTCCTGTGAGTGTCACGGCGTGCGTCCAGTGGGAGTCACCAGGTGCGTCCAGTGAGAGTCACCACGTGCGTCCTGTGAGTGTCACGACGTCCGTTTTGCGAGGTCCCCCACGTGCGTCCCGTGTGAATCCCCGGCGTCTCACTCCCACGGGTCGCCGCTGGCGAGGTCGACACCGCCGTCGAGCTTCGAGGAGGGACAGCGGTCCTCCAGCACGCAGTCGCCGCAGTCGGGGCTGCGAGCGGTGCAGACCGCCCGCCCGTGGCTGATGAGCAGGTGGGTGAGCTGCCGCCAGTCGTCCTCGGGGACGACGTCCATCAGGTCCCGTTCTATCTTCTCCGGAGTCTCCTCTTCGGTGATGCCGAGTCGACGGGAGAGCCGCTGGACGTGGGTGTCGACGACGATGCCCTCGACCACGTCGTGGCCGTGCTGGAGGACGACGTTCGCCGTCTTCCGGCCCACGCCGGTCAGATCCGTCAGTTCCGACATCGTGTCCGGCACCTCGCCGCCGTGCTCCTCGACGATGGTCTCGCAGGCGCTCTGTATCCACTTCGCCTTGTTGTTGTAGTAGGTGACGGGGTAGATGTCCTCGGCGAGCTCCTCGACGTCCGCCTCCGCGAAGTCCGCGGCCGACCGGTACTTCTCGAACAGGTCGGGCGTGACCTCGTTCACGCGCTCGTCCGTGCACTGCGCAGAGAGCACGACGGCGACGAGCAGTTCGAGTCGGTTCGAGTAGGTGAGCGAGATGGTCGCGTCGGGGTAGGCCTCGTAGAGTCTGTCGAGGACCACCCTCGCCTGTTCCTCGCGGGAGTCGAGCGGAGTGCCCATGGTCTCACCTCCGGCCCCGTCGATTTGAGTGGTTCGGAGTCCGCCCGGCCCGCTCCCGCGACGGGTCCGTGTACAAGAGTTAAGGTCGGGCGCGACGACGTCGCCGACATGAACCTCCCGGCCGGATTCGACCACGAGGCGTGGCAGGCGGCGCTCGGAACGCTCGGAAGCTACCTCGCCGTGCTACTCGCGATGTTCGTCGTCCTGTTCGTCGTCCCCTTCCTCGTCTTTCTCGCGCTCGGGTAGTCGGTCGCGAACGGCGAGCGGAACGTCTCTTCGTGT
>JBDGSQ010000040.1:0-3489 GCA_042217455.1 Haloferacaceae archaeon
CGACGTGGTTATCGACTTCTCGGGGTACGAGGGGCAGGACTTCGTGCTGCACAACGACGCCCGGTCGCCGTTCAAGGCCGAGACGCAGGCGGACGACGACCAGCCGCTGCCCGAGTTCATGCTCTTCCGGGTCGGCGACTCCGCTTCCACTCCCGACCCCGACCTCCCGAACTCGCTCGCCACCGTTCCGGACCTCGGGACCCCGGACGACCGGCTCGACTTCGCGCTGGAGGAGGCAGAAGACACCTACGGTCGCCTCCTGTTGCTGCTCAACGACCTCCGCGTCGGCGGGTCGCCGTCGCCCGACCCCGAGTTCTGGTCCGACCCCGTCACGACGACCGTTCCGGTCGGGAACACGCAGGTGTGGAACCTCTACAACCTCACCGAGGACGCCCACCCCATCCACCTCCACCTGGTGCAGTTCCGGATCGTCGGCCGCAAGGACTTCGACGCCGAGGCCTTCCTCGACGACGGCAAGCCCGTCGACGACATCGACGACTACGTCGGCGGAGACCTCCCACTCAACCCCCGCCAGCAGGGCTGGCACGACACCGTCGCGGCACGCCCCGGCGAACTCACGCAGGTGAAGGCGACTTTCGGTCCTATCTCGGGAACCCCGTTCGGCGAGTACACCGGCGAGTACCCCTGGCACTGCCACATCCTCGAACACGAGGACCACGAGATGATGCGTCCCTACGAGGTGCAGTGAGCGGAGGCCGACCGGCGGTCCTCACTCCCCGCCCACAGACGCGTCGCCCTCCGATTCGACATCGAAGAGCGCGACGAAATCGCGGCTCCCGCGTCCGCCGGCCGGGAAGGCGGCGATACCCCCTCTATACTGTGGCCTCCTAAATAGACCCTCGCCCGCTTCCCACGCGGCGACAATCGACTCCGCGTTTCAGGGTAGGTTCGTCCCTAGGACCAGGCGGTCGCGCCCCGCCTCGCACTGACTCACCATGCTAGACCCAGCACTCGCAAGTCGGCTCCAGTTCGCCGTCACGACTATCGTCCACATCGTCTTCCCGGTGATGAGTATGGGCCTCGCGCCCTTCCTGGTCTACTTCACGTGGAAGGAGATCCGGTCGGACGACCCGGTGTACGAACGACTCCGTCGCTTCTGGACGCACATCTTCGCAGTCAGTTTCGTCGTCGGCACGGTGACGGGCATCGTCCTCGAGTTCGAGTTCGGAACCAACTTCGCCGCGTTCGCCACGGCCGCGGGGGAACTGTTCGGCGGCCCGCTCGCCGTCGAGGGGATGATGGCGTTCATGCTCGAGGCGACCTTCCTCGGCGTCTTCGTCTTCGGCCGCGAACGCGTCTCCGACCGCCTCTACATGGTCTCCGCCGTCGCCGTCGGACTCGGCACGTGGCTCTCTGCGGTGTGGATTCTCGTCGCCAACTCGTGGATGCAGACGCCCGCCGGCTACGCAATCGCCCGCGAGAGCGGTCAGTTGACGGTCACGCTCGTCGACCCGATGGAGGCCTACCTCAACCCGCGGTTCCCGTGGATGTTCGTCCACATGCAGTCGGCCGCCGTCCTCTCCGTGGCGCTGTTCATGGCCGGCGTCGCCGCCTACCACGTCTGGTCGAATCGGACCCGACGGGTCGCCGACGGGGGCGGTGAGGAGCGGGAGAGCGACGACGAGCCCAGTGCCCGCGTCGGCGAGCGCGACGCCCCGGTCGGGAGCGACGCCCGTTTCTGGCGGACGACGCTGAAGATCGCCGTCGTCGTCCTCGTGCTCTCGGCGCCGTTCCAGGTGATTCACGGCGACGCCTACGGCCGACACGTCTACGAGACCCAGCCGCAGAAGTTCGCGGCGATGGAGGCCGTCTGGGAGACGGACAGCTACGTCCCCGAGTACATCGTCGCCGTCCCGACCAGCTCGCGGGACCTGCTCAACCCTCGCGCGAAAGAGCTGTTCGGCATCGGCATTCCCGGCGGGGCGTCGTGGCTCGCGAGCGGGGGCGACCCGAACGCGGAGATACGGGGGCTCAACGAGTTCGCGGGGTCGCCCCCGGTCGCCATCGTCTTCTGGGCGTTCCGCCTGATGGTCGGGCTCGGCTTCTGGTTCGTCCTGCTCGCCTTCTGGGCCGGCGTCCGCTGGTGGGAGGGTAAACTGTTCACGGACGACCTGCTCCACCGGGCGCTCGTCGGGTCGTCGCTCCTCGGCATCCTCGCCGTCGAGGTCGGGTGGGTCGTCACCGAGGTGGGCCGCCAGCCGTGGGTGATTCAGGGAATCATGCGGACCGGCGAGGGCGTCTCCGACATCTCCGGCACCGAGGCGTCGCTCACGCTGGTCGGCTTCGTCGTCGTCTACGCGGCCATCCTGTCGCTCTACGCCTACGTCGTCGCCCGCATCCTCCGCGCCGGGCCGCCGGAGGCGACGTCTCCCGCCGCGCCCGGTGCGGACGACGAGACCCCCACGGGGGCGGTCGTCGATGACTGAGGCGGTCGCGCTCGTCTCGCTCTCGGAACCGCTGTTCGGACTCCCCCTCGCGGAGCTGTGGTTCGGACTGACCTTTCTCGTCCTCGGGGCCTTCCTCCTGCTCGACGGGTTCGACTTCGGCGTCGGCGTCCTCTTTCCGACCCGCGACGACGAACGCGAACGCGAGCAGCTGCTCGCCGCCATCGGCCCCTTCTGGGACGGCAACGAGGTGTGGCTGGTCGTCTTCGGCGGCGCGCTCTTCGCCACCTTCCCGGCCGTGTACGCCACGCTGTTCAGCCGCAACTACCTGCTGATGTTCGCCATCCTCGGGGCGCTCATCGTGCGCGGTCTCGCCCCCGAGATGTACGAACAGCGCGACGACCCCGCGTGGCACCGCGTCTGGGGTGTCGCCTTCACCGCCGGGAGCGCAGCCGCTCCGTTCCTCCTCGGCGTCTTCGTGGGCAACTGGCTCACCGGAACGGGCGGGCTCTCGCCCGCGAGCGTCGTCGTCGGCCTCGCCGTCGTCGCGCTCTCTGTGGTCTCCGGGGCGGCATTCCTCGGCATCAAGACCCGCGAGGCGCTCCAGTCCGACATGCGCCGAGTCGGCCCGCGGGCCGTCGCCGCCTACCTCGCGCTCGTCGTCGCCGCGCTCCTCCTGCTCTCTACCCGGCCGCACCTGCGGGAGGGGCTGCTCGGAGCGGGGGCGCTCGTCCCCGTGGGGCTCTCGGTGGTGTTCGCCGGCGGGTACGCCTACGCCGCCCGCGAGGGGCGGTTCCGCGCCGCCTTCGCCGCGACCGCCGGGCTGGTCCTGTCGCTCGTGGCGCTGGTCGCGTCGCTCCTCTACCCCGTCGTCGACCCCGGAACCGGGCTGTCGGTCTCCGAGGCCGTCGTCTCGACGGTGCCGCTCAACGTGATGACGCTGTTCGCCGCTCCGCTGCTCCCGCTCGTCGTCGTCTACTTCGTCGTCCTCTACACCTCGTTCAGCGGCCCGGTCGAGGCCGGCGAGACCTACTGATCCGGGGACGACTCCGGGATTGACCACCCGGGGGACGACTCCGGGACT
>JBDGSQ010000129.1:0-3416 GCA_042217455.1 Haloferacaceae archaeon
GCAGCATTCGGGTCGCCTCACTACGTGTTCCGTAGTTGCAACGTCTCGAGAGAACACACACCCCATGTCGACGCTATCCGAGCTCACCGACCGACGCGGTCGGCACGCGCACAGCCATCCACCGGTTCACGGCGCGAACCGGTTGCACACGTCGCACAGCCCGCAACCACCGCACCCCTCCCAACCGTCGCTCGAATCGCCACCGCCCACGGAAAACCCCCGGGGGATGTCGCGATGAGCGACAGCGGTCAGTCGGTGCCCGCCAGCGAAGGGTATCCGCGGCTCTGGGAGAACTGGAACTTCCTGCGGTTCTTCTTCGGGCGGTTCGTCTCGAACGCCGGTGACAGCCTCTACACCGTCGCAGTCCTGTGGTTGGTCTTCGATCTCAGCGGATCGACCGTTCTCACCGGCGTTGCGAACTCGCTGTTGCTCCTCCCGTTCCTGTTACAGGCGGTCGCTGGTCCTCTCGTCGATCGGTTCCCGGTCAAGCCCCTCCTCGTCGGGTCGCAGGTCGTTCAGGGAGCCGTGGTCCTCGTGCTCCCGGCCGCCGCACTCACGGGGAACCTGACCGTCGAACTCGTCCTCGCCGTCGTCCCGGTCCTGTCGGTGACGACGCTGGTGGCCTCCCCGGTGCGAGCCACGCTCGTTCCCCGAATCGTCGCCGACGAGCAGCTTCCCCAGGGTAACTCGGCGCTCGCGACCGTCACGCTCGGTCTGGACATGATATTCGACGCACTCGGCGGCGTGTTCATCGCCGTCTTCGGCGCGACGGCGCTGTTCCTCCTGGACTCGCTGACGTTCGCCATCGCGGCGCTGCTGTTCGTCGCGATGACGATTCCGGCGCTGAACGGCGGGAGCAGTCGGCCCGAGCGGTCGACGGCCGCAGCGTACGTCGCCGACATCCGCGAGGGGGTCGACGTCCTCCGCGGAACGGCGTTCGTCGACATGGTGCTCACGTCGGCGGCGTTCAACTTCGCCGTCGGCGTGACGCTCGCGGTTCTCCCCGCGTTCGGAGAACAGCTCGGCGGACCGGCCGTTTACGGGCTGTTGCTCGGCGCACTCGGCGTCGGACGGCTGTCGGGTTCGGTGTTCGCGTCGTACCTGGACGGCGTGGCCTACGGTCGACTGATGGCGGTCGCGTACCTGCTCTCTGCTCTCCTCTGGCTCGGAGCGGTCTACGCGCCGTCTCCGGCGCTCACCGTCGGACTGTTCGGCCTCGCGTGGATCTCGGCTGGAGTCGACGGCGTGCTGGTCGAGACGCTGAACCAGAAGGTGTTCCCCTCCGACGTTCTCGGCCGCGTCTCCTCGATCAAGGGTACCGCGTCTACGGCCACGCTGCCGGTCGGTTCGCTCGTCGGCGGCTACGTCGCCGAACTCCTGGGCACGACGACGACGATGGGCCTCGCGGCGTTCGGCTTCGGCTTCGCGGGCGTCTACTTCGCCCTGCGGCCGTCGCTGCGTGGCCTCCCGGCGACGAGCGAGGCCCAACCGGAGCACTTCGGGGTTCGCGACGTGGGAGACGCGACCGGCGGTTCGCGTTCCGGCCCCGAGTAGGACGTCCGCGAGGTCGGACTCCCGTCTCTCGTCGGCCGTCCGCGCCGCCCGCTCACTCCTCTGTCTTCGTCTTCTCCAGGTCGAGTTCGCCCTCGTAGATTTTCGCGCCGTCCTGTGCCACCTTCTCGGCCAGCACCGCGCACTTGATCCGCATCGGGCTGATGTCGACGCCGAGCATGTCGACGACGTCGTCGCGGTCCATCTCCTCCAGCTCGGAGACGGTCATCCCCGGGAGCTGCTGGGTGAGCATGCTGGCGCTGGCCTGGCTGATGGCGCACCCGTCGCCCGAGAAGCTGACGTACTCGATGGTCTCGCCGTCCGCTCCGAGTTTCACGTCCATCCGGATAGTGTCGCCGCAGGAGGGGTTCTCGCCCACGTGGGTGAAGGTCGGTTCCTCCATCTCCCCGTAGTTCCGGGGGTTCTTGTAGTGGTCGAGAATCTGCTGACGATACATGTCCGAGCCCATACCCATGATTGTCGCCGGGTAGGGCGCTGCGGTGTAAAAGGATTCCGGGGTCGCGACTCGCGCGCCCCACGAAGCCGTCGAAATCCACCCCTAGAGCGCCGCGAGGTGGTCTCCGAGGTCGTCGAGGGCGACGGTCGCCGGCTCCGGCTCGGCGAGGCCCGTCCCCGACTCCTTGAACCCGCTCCCGGTGGCGACGAGGACGACGTCCTCGGCTGCGCGGAGTTCGTCCTCGTCTGCGAGTCGCCGCGCGCCGGCCAGCGTCGTCGCCGACGCGCTCTCGACGCTCAGCCCCGCGCGGGAGGCGAGTTCGCGCTTCGCCTCCAGTATCTCCTCGTCGTCGACGGCGACGACCGCGCCGCCGGTGTCGCGGGCCGCCGCGAGCGCCCGGTTCCCGCTCGGCGGGTCGGCGTTGGCGATGGAGTAGGCCACCGTCTCCGCGTCTTCCACCGGCGTCACCTCGTCGTCGCCGCGGGCGTCGGCCTCCGCGATGGGGCCGACGGCGGCCGTCTGCACGAAGTAGAGCCGCGGGACGCGGTCGAGTGCGCCCGCCTCCCGGAGCTCCCGGACCGCCTTCCACGCGCCGCTGGCGTGGCCGCCGGCGCTCACCGGGAGGACGAGCGCGTCGGGTCCCTCGGGCGCGAACGCCTCGCAGACCTCGACGGCGGTCGTCTTCTGGCCCTCGACCCGGAGCGGCGCGTCGGAGTTGACGAACTGGACGCCGTGTTCGCGCCCGAGTTCGAGCGACCGCTCGTAGAGGCGGCCGTAGTCGCCGTCGACCCGGACGACCGTCGGGTCGTACTGGGCGATGTTCCGCAGGCGCTCCGCGGAGATGTCCGCGGGGACGAGCACCACGCAGTCCATCCCGGCGCTCGCGGCGTGGGCCGCGACCGACATCGCCATGTTGCCGTGCGAGACGGTCCCCACGCGCTCGACGCCGGTCAGACGGGCGTACTCGACGCCGAGCGCGCTCCCGCGGTCCTTGAAGCTCCCGGTCGGGTTCCGCCCCTCGTCTTTCACGTGGACCCGGACCCCGGCGACGTCGTCGAGTCGGCGCGCGCGCACGAGCGGCGTGCCGCCCGCGGCGCTCCCCACGCCGGTCGGCGGGACGACCCGGCCGTCCTCCCGGGCGAGGAAGTCGGGCAGGAGGTCCCCGTAGCGCCACATCCGCTCGCCCCGGGCGCTCGCCCACGAGAACCCCGACGGGTCGGTGTCGAGCCACAGCGGTTCGCCGCAGTCACAGCGCGCGGCCGTCCCGAGTTCGGCCGTCGCGCCGCACGCGTAACAGGTGAGTTCGGTCACGCCTCCCGGTGGCGCGGGAGAGCGTAAAAAGGTAGCCGGGGAGAGCGGCGGGGAGTCGAGCGGGTCGGCGGGGAGCGGCGGGGAGACAAACAGGGGG
>JBDGSQ010000056.1:0-3153 GCA_042217455.1 Haloferacaceae archaeon
ACAACCAGCTCAGCAACGTCGACCTCGTCATCCCGACGAACAACAAGGGTCGACGGGCGCTGTCGGTCGTCTACTGGCTGCTCGCCAACGAGACGCTCGACCGCCGCGGCAGCGACACGGTCTACGGCCTCGACGACTTCGAGGCCGAGATCTAGATTTTCGAGGGCTCGACTTCCGTTTCGTCCGTCACACGCACCAGCGACCGCGTTCGACGCGCCACCCGGTCGTGACGTTCTGTCCCGCCGAGATTCGGGAACGAGGGTCCGTCCGGCCGTGGTTCGGGAACGAGCTTCTGTCCCGCCGAGATTCGGGAACAAGGTTTTGTCTCGCCGCCCCCACCACTCGGTATGAATCTCTTTCGGAGCGTCCGGGTGGTGACGGAGGCGTCCGGCTCCGGGTCGGGACCGATAGACTGGGAGGCGGTCGCCGAGGCGGCCAAGGCGAGCGTCGACCCCGGAGCGCTCGACCTCTCCGAGGCGGAAGAGCGCGGGTACGCAGACGACGTGCGAGACGCCCGCGAACGCCTGCGCTCGGTCGGTGGCGTGGAGTTCGACCTCCCGCGAACCATCGAGGTGCAGAACCGACACCACTGGATCGACGCCAACATCCGCACCTTCGAGCGCGTGATGCGGCCGTTCGAGGAACACAGCCCCGCCGTCCTCCCCGGAGTCGCCCGCGCCATCAACACCGGGTCGATGGCGTTCATGCTCTCGTTTCTCGCCAACAACGTGCTGGGCCAGTACGACCCGCTCCTGCTCGCCGAGGGCGACGACGTCGACCACGAACTCTACTTCGTCCATCCGAACATCGAGAAGACCGCAGCGACCCTGCAGGTCGACTACCCGCGTTTTCGCCGCTGGATCGCCTTCCACGAGGTGTCTCACGCCGCCGAGTTCGGTTCGGCGCCGTGGCTCGCCCCCTACCTCGAACGCCGACTCGAAGACGGCATCGAGTCGTTCACCGAGGGCGGGTTCGACCGCGACTCCTTTCGCGAACTGAACGTGGCGATGACCGCAGTCGAGGGGTACGCGGAGCTGCTGATGGACCTCGCGTTCGACGACGACTACGCGGACCTGCGGGCGAAACTCGACGCGCGTCGCCGGCAGGGAGGCCCGCTGACGAAACTGGTGCGCCGCGCGCTCGGCCTCGGTCTCAAGCGCCGACAGTACGAGCGCGGCGCGCGGTTCTTCCGGACCGTCGCGGAGGCGCGGGACGTCCGGGCCGCGAGCGTCGTCTGGGAGCGCCCGGAGAATCTCCCGACCGAGGCGGAACTCGACCGCCCCGAGCGCTGGCTCTCGCGGGTGGACCCGTAGCCAGCGGCCGCGTACCGCCAGTGGGCGCTCGCGTTCTCACCGGCGGGCGTTGCCGGCCCAGAACTCCTTCGACCACCGGACGAGAAACCACAGCAGCGCGAGGCCGACGAGCAGGCCGCCGCCGACGCCGAGCGCCAGCTGGGCGGGCGTCCCCTCGGCCTGCAGGGCGACCAGTCCGCCCGACAGCCCGACGAGCAGGACGAAGCCCACCTTCAGGCGGGTGTTCGCGTCCCGGCGCTCCTCGTCGGTCATGCTCGGTCCGACCATCAGTGGCTCCCGACCCCCCTCGGCGCTGGTCGGGGGCGAGCGCTCGGACTCGCATCCCGTTCGTCGTCGCAGAGCGGGTCGACTCGCCGGACGCGTCCGCCGTGGGGAACCGACGGGACCTCGAACATCGGGTACCGGTGGTTTCACTCGGGCGGAAATCAGTGTTCCGGGCGACGGCCGCGGGGGGCCGGCGCTCAGTAGAATCCGCGATCGACCTCGTCTTCCTCCACGAGGTCTTCGAGTTCCGCGTCGAGTAGCTCCTCCGCCTCCTCGAAAGTGGTCGCGAGGTCGTCGAGGCGGTCCGGACGGTCGGCGAGTTCGAACTCCATCGGCCCGAACGCGGGGCTGTCGACGGCCTCCATCACGTCCGAGAAGAGGTCCTCCGGCGTCGTCGGCGCCTCCGCGTGGACCCTGACGGTCTCCTCGAGCCGTTTGGCCACCCGCTCTGCGTGGCTCTCGTCCTCCGGCGGCGTCCGGATGGCGAACCGGCCGGAGTCGTCCCGGTTCGGGAGGTACCCCTCGAGGTCCTCGTCTACCTTCCGGGCGACGCGGGCACCGACCCCCCGCAGGTCGTAGGGGTTCTTCGCGTAGGTCTTCAGGTGGTAGAGCCCGACCTGCGGGTGGCCGAGGTAGAGGTCCTCGCCGACGCCACCGTCCCGCCGTCCGGCGACGGCGCGCCAGTCGTCCGGGTCGGCACTGCTCTCTGCGACGTCTTCGAGGATGTCCTGCCACGACCTCACGCGCATGTCGCCGTCACGTAGGGAGGGATAGCTACTTAGAGTGTCGGTGTCGGCACGGTCTGTCGACGCCGGGAGGGCCGCGCCGGCGTGGAGCCACGAGGTTACTCGTCGCCGGCCACCGAGCCACCGGGACGCCGGGAGACGGTCACCCAGCCGTCCGGCCTGACACGCACCTTGTACTCGTTGTATCTGAACTCGACGAGCGAGTCCGCGTCCGCCCGCTCGGCCTCGGAGTGACCGAACAGGGCGTGCTCGATGCTCGCGACGTCGATGACGTCGTAGAGGGGTGGACTCTTGACGTCGACCGCGGGGACGCCCTCCGCGTCCGCGATTGCCGAGACGATCACGGTCGTCAGGTCGCGGCTCTCCTCGGGTTCGTAGCGGGCCTGTGTCTCGTAGACCCATGCCTCGTCAGGTGCCCCCCCGGGTGTCGGTGCATCGACGGTGTCGTCGAGCGAAGCCGTCTCGTTGCCGGTCCGGTCGGGGTTCGTCTCTCTCCGTGCGTTCCGTCGCTGCTCGTCCATGGTTACTCCGTCTCGTACTCACTCCGTGCGTGTTCTTCCTGTAATGCGTCTAAACTCGCCCCGGCGCCCTCGAGGACCGCGAGCACCTGGACGGCGTTCTCGGCCGCGACGACCACCTCTTCGTCCTCTCCGTCCTCGAACTCGACGATGCCTAGCTTCACCAGCTTCGGGAGGTGGACGTGGTAGAGCGAGACGTACACGTCGTCGATCTCGTACTCGGCGACGTCCTGCTCGGGACAGTCCTGCTCCCAGGCGACGAGCTTCGTCGCCAGTTCCCTGAGCGTCCACCGCGTGCCGGACAGGAGCGAG
>JBDGSQ010000031.1:0-3141 GCA_042217455.1 Haloferacaceae archaeon
TTACAGAAAGTGGTGACTGTCCACCGGCGACGGTCCCCGAACGTAAGTACGTCCGGTTACCCGCCCCAGAAGTTCTCGCGACTCCCGAGTCGCTGGTGGCGACCCCGCTCGGACTCCGGTTCGGTCTTCTCTTCGCTTGCCTCCTCCTCGTCTGCTTCCTCGAGGGGTTCGCGCTCGACGACCTTCTTCGAGCGAGCGTGGTTCGACTTCACCTGGTCGATGCGAACCTTCGCGTGAACGTCTGGCAGGAGGCCGTCGACGAGGACGATGAAGCCGTCCTCTGTGCGCCCGACGCCGGCACCGCTCTCGTGGATGTCGGTGACGTCGACCCAGACCTCCTCTCCGGGCTTTACGGGTTGTTGCTTGAGTTCGTGGATGGGCATGTTGTAGTGGTTACACCACTCAGCGCCACCACGGTCGCCGTAGTGCTGACAGCCCATCCCGGAGATCCGCTCCGTGAAGATGGGACAGTCGTCGGCGAGTGGACAGTCCGCCATACGCATTGTTTCGCCGGGTGTACTCTAAACGCTTGCGTCTGGTCGTGCGTGGTGTTCTCAGCCGTTCGAGGCCCTCCTCGTTGCACCGTCTCCGACCAGCGCTCGCGGCGTCGCCACCGCGTGCAGTCGCGGTCCCGGCACCGGGTTCTGACGCCGACCCTCCAGTTTGAAGGCCACGCCGGCCCCTCTTTGCGGTATGTCACGGGTCGCCGTCGCGCTTCTCGTCCTCCTCACGACCCTGCCCGTCGGCGTCGTCGCGACGCCCACCGCTGGCCATCCCATCACTGAAACGTCCGCCGCAGGCCACTCAGTCGCCGAATCGTCTGCCGCCAACCACTCCCTCGCCGAATCGCCTGCCGCCGGTCACTCCGCCGCCGATACCCCTGCCGCCGCAACGTCCCCCACAGCGGCTGCCTTCTCCGCGCCCGTCCGCGCCGCGACCAGCACCGCGTCGCCCGAAGACGACTCCACTGCCGCCCTCCCCGAAGACGGGACCGCTCCGGAGACAGGGTCGGACATCCAGCGGACTATCTCTCTCTCGCTGACGCCGGACCGGCCGGGGAACGTCGGTGTCCTCGTCTCCCTCCGGATTCCGGACCGGGTCGGGTCGCTCACCATGGAAATCCCGTCGGACGCGACGGTGACCGAGAGCCGCGGGTTCGACCGGTCCGACGACGCCCAGTGGTCGTGGGACGGGCGGACCGCGAACCCGTCGCTCCGGTTTACCTTCCCCGTGAACCGCTCGTTCGGCGGGTACCGCGCGCCCGCAGAATCGGGCGGTCTCCCGGTCACTGACGCCTCCGCCGGGGCCGGCGCTCTCGCCGGCCGACACGGCACCGCCGGCGGCGACGTCCCCGCAGACCGACACGGCACCGTCGGAGGCGACGTCTACGCAGACCGATACGCCACCGCCGTATCCGGCGCTCGCCGTCCTCGCTACGCGACCGCTTCCGGCACTCGCCGCCCGCCCTACGCAACAGCTCGACAGGCGGCACAGGAAGCCGGCTACTCGTTCGTCGACACCGGCCCGTGGGCCGTCGCGCCGGTCCCCTCGATATCGACTCGCTGGGGGTACAGCGGGGCGACCGTCGGTCTCGACGGCGAGGTCGTCGTCGACGGGCAGGGGGCGACCGGCGGCGAGATAGCCTACCTGGGCCCCGCGACGACCTACACCCGCGAGGCGGGGGGACAGACCCTCCGGCTGGTCGTTCCCGCAGCGGCGACGATGCACGAGGACCCCGAGGCGGTCCTCGACTCGCTTTCGGATGCCTCCGGGTCGCTCGCGGTCGGCGCCCGCGACCCGGAGGTGTTCATCGTCGCCGCGCCCACGTCGGTCAACTGGGGTCCCGCCGGCATCGAGTACGGCGGCAGCGACGCGTGGGTGCGCGACTCCTCCAGACTCGACGTCGCCGCGAACATCTGGCTCCACGAGTACGTCCACACCCGCTTTACCTTCTCGCCGACCACGGAGACGCGGTGGCTCCTCGAGGGCCCCACCGAGTACTACGCCGCCCTCCTCACGCTCGAACAGGGGCGCATCGGCTTCACCCAGTTCCGCTCGCACCTCGCCCGCGGCACCGACCGACGCTACGACGAGAGCGTCCTCTCGCAGCCGACCACGTGGGCGCCGCTGGCGAACTACTACCGGGGCGCGGCCGTGTTCGGTGCCCTCGACTACCGCATCCGGTCGTCCACGGACGAACAGACCGCAGACGACGTCGTCGCGCGACTGAACCGCGACGAGGACACGATTACGCAGTCGGAGTTCCGCTCGGCCGTCGAGGCGGTCGGCGGCGGCGACGCCGGTGCGTTCGCCCGCGAGTACACGACGACGAGCGCGACGCCCTCGCTCTGGACGGTCTCGGAGCACGCCGCCGCGTTCCCGGGGACCCCGGCGGTCCGGTACACCGTCTCCGAGGGCGAGTACCGCGTCACCGGCCCGTACCGCAACCGGACCGTCTCCCCGAACGAGAGCCTCGTGACCGGCGAGACGCTCCACGTCTCGGTGCCGGTGCGGAACATCGGCGACACCGCCGGCGACTACGAGGTGACGCTCTCCCGCGACGGGTCGACGCTCGCGCGCGCGTCAGCGTCGCTCCCGGCCGGCGAGGAGGGAACCGCCGCGCTCGTCTCGCCGCTCGCCGCCCCCGGGCAGTACCTCCTCTCGGCCGGTACTGCCTCGCTGACGTTCCCGGTTCTCGACCCCGCGGCGCTCCGGGTGACGGACCTCTCGGCGAACGCCACGACGGTTCGACCCGGCGGCGCGGTCACCGTCCGCGCCACCGTCCAGAGCGCGGAGAGTCGACCCGGCCGGGGCGACGTCGCGGTGTACGTCGACGGCGAACGGGTCGCCTCGCGGACTGTCGCCGTCGACGACGGGGAGGCGCGGACCGTGTCGGTCACGGTGCACCCCGACGGACTGGGGAGCCACGAGATTCGCGTCGGCGACCTGACCGCCTCCGTCGAGGTCCGGTCCGCGACCACCACCGAGTCGAGCCGGACCGGCGACCTGCCGTGGCCGACGGTGCTCGCGGGCCTCGGCGTCGCACTCGCGGGGCTGGCGCGACTCGGCGCGTCCGGAAACGACGAGTGAGTCGATGACGGGTTCGGTGAGGTGGCGACGGGTTCGGTGAGGTGGCGACGG
>JBDGSQ010000046.1:0-2908 GCA_042217455.1 Haloferacaceae archaeon
CTGTCACGTGCAGCGTCCGGGACAGGGCGAGAGACGAGCAAGACCGCGATGGGCGAGTCGCCGGCTCACTCCGCGGAGACGACCGGCGAGTCGCCGGCTCACTCCTCGACGACGACTGGCGAGTCGCCGGCTCACTCCTCGACGACGACGACGCCTTTCATCCCGGCGGCCTCGTGGGGGACGCAGAAGTAGTGGTACTCGCCGGGCACCTCGAAGGCGTGGGTGAACTGCTGGCCGGTCTTGATGGCCCCCTTCCCGTTCGACCACGCGTCGCGCGCGGCCATCTCGCTCTCGTAGCCGCCGGTCGCGAAGTAGGAGGCGCCGTCGGGAATGCGGGCCTCGTAGGCGGTCACCGAGTGGGCGCGGGCGCTGGTGTTGGCCCAGACGACGGTGTCGCCGGCCGAGACGGTCACTTCTGCGGGCTCGAACGTCTGCGCGGTCATCCCGACGTCGTAGTCCTTCGCGCTGGATTCCCCCGCGACACAGCCAGCGAGCGACGCGACCCCCGTCGCGCCCGCGGCCGCGAGAAAGCTCCGTCTGTCCATGACCGACCGTCCGGGTGCGACCAATATAGGCGACGTGGTTTCCCCCGGGACGGGATGTAAAGAGGTAAAGCCGCGGTGTGCAACCGGGGACGTATGCAGCCACGGTTCGTGGGTCGGTTAAGCCTCGCGGACGCCGTCACCGTCGCCAACGCGGCGCTCGGCTTCCTCGCGGCGGCCGCGGCGACGACGAGTCCCACGCTCGCCGCTCGGCTCATCCTGCTCGCGGCCATCGCAGACGGCCTCGACGGGGTCGTCGCCCGGAAGGTCGGGTCGAGCGCCGCCGGGTCGTACCTCGACTCGCTCGCGGACGTGGCCTCCTTCGGCGTCGCCCCGGCGCTGACCGTCACCGTCGTCGCCGGCGAGGCGTGGACGTTCGCTTCCCGGCCCGTCCTGTTCGTCCTCGCCTACGCGCTCCCGGCCGCGTTCGTCGCCATGGCCGTCGTGCGACTCGGTCTCTACACCGCCTACGACAGCGGCACGGACGAGACCGAGGGCGCGCCCACGACGCTCGCCTCGACGATTCTGGCCGCCGGCATCCTCGCCGGCTTCCTCACGCCGCTCGTGCTGGTGGGCCTCGCCGGCCTGCTGGCCGCGCTGATGGTGACGACCGTGACCTACCCGGACCTCCACGCGCAGGACGCCCTCGTGATGGGTGTCGTGCAGGTGCTCGCGGTGGTCCTCACCGGTCGCTGGGGGGAGGTGTTCGCCTTCGCCATCCTCTTTCTCTCGCTCGCGTACCTCGTCCTCGGCCCGGCGTTCTACTGGCGCAACTCCATCTCCGCGTGAGCGAGGCGCGGGACCGGAACACAGAAGCCGCCGGGTCGGCGTCTCCCGGACATGGCCCGATGGCTCCAGAGCGGGACCCGGCGCGACCTCTGTGCGCTGCTCTACGATGCGGGGGAACTCCGCGCCCAGCAGCTGAAATCCCGGCTCGAATCGCACTACGAGACCCGCATCGAACCGCGGCAGTTCTACGGCGCGCTCGACCGACTCGTCTCCTCCGGGCACGTCGGAAAGCGGACCGAGGGCATCCACGACGTCTACTCGCTGACGGACGCGGGAGCGCGCGCCCTCCGCGACCACGTCGCGTGGCTCACAGACCGGGTCGACGCCGGCGACCCGGACGGGTCGGACGACGCAAGTTGAGCAGACGGGAGAAGGAATCTCAGTCGAGCAGTCTGTCGGCGATGGTGTTTCTGAGCACCTCGCTGGTGCCCTCGTATATCTCGTTCAGTTTCGCGTCCCGGTAGTACCGCTCGACCGGGAAGTCCCTGGTGTAGCCGTAGCCGCCGTGAATCTGGATGGCCTCGTTTGCCACCTCGGTGCTTATCTCGCTGGCGTAGAGTTTCGCCTGCGCGGCGGTCTTGATGTAGTCGTCGCCGCGCATCTTCCGGTCTGCGGCGTCGTGCATCAGGAGCTTCGCGGCCTGTAGCTTCGTGTCCATGTCCGCGAGCTTGTGCTGGATGGCCTGGAACTCGGAGACGGGCTGGCCGAACTGCTCGCGGTCCTGTGCGTACTCCGTCGCGGCGTCGAGAGCGGCGCGGGCGATGCCGACGCTCCGGGCCGCGATGGTGATGCGGCCGCCGTTGAGCGTCTTCAGCGCCTGCACGAAGCCGTCGCCCTCGTCGCCGAGGCGTCGGCTCGCGGGGACGCGCATCTCGTCGAACCGGAGTTCCGCCGTGGGACAGCCCTTGTCGCCGAGTTTCTTCTCCGTGTTCTCGACGACGAAACCGTCGTCCTCCTCGGGGCGGACGACGAACGAGGAGATGCCGCGCCGACCGGCCTCGGGGTCCGTCTTCGCGAAGAGGACCACCGTGTCGGCCACGGAGCCGTTCGATATCCAGAGCTTGCCGCCGTCGACGACGTACTCGTCGCCGTCACGCACTGCGGTGGTGCTCATCGCGGGGACGTCGCTGCCGGCCTGCGGTTCCGAGAGGGCGAACGCGCCCACGTCCTCGCCCTCGTTCAGCGGCGTGAGGTACGTCTCCCGCTGGGCGTCGTCCCCGAACTCGTAGACCATGTTGCCCGCGAGGCTGGTGTGTGCGGCGACGACGGTGCCAAGTCCCCCGCTCCCGCGGCTTATCTCCTCGATGCCCATCGCGTAGGAGTGGTAGTCGAGACCGGCCCCGCCGTACTCCTCCGGGAACGGCATCCCCATGAGGCCGAGGTCGGCCATCTGGTCGACGAGGTCGCGCGGGAACTCGTCGCTCTCGTCGATCTCGGCGGCCCGCGGGACGACCTCCTCGTCGACGAACTCCGCGACCATGTCACGAATCTGCCGTTGCTCCGCGGTGAGGCTGAAGTCCATGTCTATTCCTCATGCCGGGGCCGCATTAGCGTTTCCGCAACGCCCGGCACGACCC
>JBDGSQ010000123.1:0-2882 GCA_042217455.1 Haloferacaceae archaeon
TCGAGCGGTCGATGCCCGCGTTGACGCCGACGTGACCGAACCGGGTCTCCGTCAGCAGGAACGGCGCCTCCATCAGTATCTCGGTGGACTCCTCGAGGACCGCCTGCGCGAACCGCGGGTCCTTCTCCTCGCCCGTGAGGTCGCCGAGGCGCGCCGCTATCTCTCGCGCCCGCGGTCCCGCCGGGAAGTCCTCGAGGTCGGCGAGTCGCCCCTCGGCCTTCGAGACGACGGTGCTGGCGACGCAGACCACGTCGCCCGGTCGGAGGTCGACCCGGTCGCTGACCAGCGCCGCGACGTCGTCTCCGGGACGCACCTCCGGGACGTCGGGCACGGCGAAAATCTCCATAGTCGGACCTGGCGACCGCCCGTAAAGAAAGCGCCGTTGCTGGCGAACCCGGCCGGTGTCGCCTCCCGCCTGTCGGTGTCGGCCCGTGGTCGGCGTCGCCTCCCCCGCCGCCGCTACGGTGACGACACCGGTTCTCCCTCGCGATAGAGCGTCGCGTCCACGGTCCCGTCTTCGACCTCCGCGGTCAGCATCGTCGCCTCCGAGGCCGGTTCCGCACCGGTCGCGCTCCCCGGGTTCAGCAGTCTGACGCCGTCGACGACGTCGTCGACGTGTTCGTGGATGTGCCCGCAGACGCCGACGACGCTGCCCCGGTCGCCGCCTCCGGCCGCCGACTCGGTCCCGTCGTCGCCCGCGGCGTCCTCGACAGCGCGGACGACGCGGTCGACGTACCCGCTCGGACTGCCGGTGCCGTGGACGGCGACGAACGTCGCGCCCCCGCCCTCGAAGGTCGCCACCTCCGGGAGGCCGAGTCCGGGGCCGTCGGCGTTGCCCGCCACGGCGGTCAGGTCGCCGTCTGCGAGGTCGTTGACCCGGTCCAGCGTCGCCTGCGATTCGAAATCGCCGGCGTGAAGCGTGTGGTCTGCCGCTCGAATTTCCGCCTCGACCCAGTCCGGTATCTCGGCCGCCCGTGACGGGACGTGGGTGTCGCTGACGAGGGCGAGTCGCATGCGTCGGTCGTGGGACCGAATCGACATATCGGTGGCGGTCGTCCCACTCCGAACCGCGCGTCACCGCTACCGCGCGGGCGAGCGGCCTCCGGCGCAGTCGAGAATCGGTTAACGCCGGACTGCCGACGTTTCACGGGCGATATCGCCCCGCCGAGTCAGCCCGGCTGCGGGGGGCGTCGTCTGCGACAGCTCCACCCCGGAGATGAACCGTACAACGGGCTACTACTTCGTTTCGCTCCCGGTGACGGAGGCCGCGGTGGGCGATTCGTGGCGGTTCACGCCACCGTCTCGTCGTGGTCGGCGGTCGTCCGAAACAACGAAGCGTTACGGCGTGGAACCGTCCGCGTCCGGCGCATAACAAAGTCCGACAGCACCGTGTCGTACCGTCCCGCATGTCACACGACACGCTCGACATCGACTCGCACCGACGAGACGTGATGAAGGCCGTCGGCACCGGCGGCGTCCTCGCGGCGCTCTCCGGCACTGCGGCGGCACAGGAGAACGGCGACGACGGGTCCGACGGCTCGAACGGGAGCGACGGAGACGGGAGTACCGACGGGAACGGGAGCGACGGGGACGGGAGTACCGACGGGGGAGACACCCGCACCGTCCACCGGGTGGAGACGCTCATCACCGGGCCGGCGACGAACCCCGACCGGCCGGCCGACTTCCACTACCAGCCCACGGGCATCCACGTGCAGCCCGGCGACGTCGTCAAGTGGGTCTTCACGTTCCCCGACCACAACGTCGTCCCCTACCACCCGGCGTTCGGGATGCGGCGGCGGGGCCCGACCGGCGTCACCGCCTTCTCGTCGCCGCTGCTCGGGTGGCGGCCCGAGACCATCGGCCCCGACCAGATAGACCCGCCGGGCGAGGGCAACGCCGGACAGGGTGGGAGAGAGCCGGAACCCTCGACGTGGCTCTACGCCTTCGAGACGCCCGGCGTCTACGACATCCTCTGTTCGCCCCACGAGGAGTTCGGCATGGCGATGCGCGTCGTCGTCGGCGACGACACCGAGACGGCGTTCGAGACCTCCGACCCGGACAACCTGCCCGCCCCGCGCGTGGGACCCGCCGGGCTGGCCCGCCTGACGCTCACCGACCCGGCCCTCGAACCCGAGAACGTCGTCTCGCGGGGGACGGTGATGTGGGAGGACCTCGAGGCGAACCAGCCGAGTGAATCCTCCTCGAGTGGGTGAGACGGGCCGCTCCCGCTGGCGTCCGACTCACGCACCCCGGACCGTCACCGGCTCCGACCGACGGGGAACTGCACCCGGTCCGGGTGCTCGTTGAACCGCGCGAGGATGCGCCGGGTGAGTTCGTTCTTCACGCGCTGGCCTCGCTTCGGGTGGACGAGATAGCGGAGTCGTAGCTCCACCCACGATTCGGTCTGGAGGAGGTTCACCGACGGCCTCTCGCTGACCTCGAGTTCGACGGGCGTCTCCGCGAGGCGCCTCCGGTACTGCTCGATGCGGGCCGCCATCTCGTCGCCGAGGAAGTCGTCGGCCTCGTCTTCGACCAGTCCCACGACGAACTCGAGGTCCGTCTCGTAGGCGACCTGGAAGGTCACCTCGTTCCAGACGTAGGGGAACTCCCCCCACGAGTAGTTGTAGACGTGCGCGGAGAGGACGACGCTGTTGGGGACCGTGATGATGCGACCGGACGGCTGGTTCGAGGTGACCAGCCCGCCGTCTATCTCCCAGAGGGTCGTCACGAAGAAGTCGACCTCGATGACGTCGCCTCTCGCCTCGTCGATGGCGACCCGGTCGCCGACGCTGTACGGCCGCTTCACGACGATGTAGAACCAGCCGACCAGCGAGAACAGCGGCTGCTGGAGCGCGAAGGTGACCGCGAAGCCGACGACGCCC
>JBDGSQ010000102.1:0-2307 GCA_042217455.1 Haloferacaceae archaeon
TACAACCAGCTGCGCGCCGACAGGGACGACCTGTTCGTCGAGACCGAAGAGCGCGCCACGCCCGCAGACGACACCACCGAAACCGCGTGAGCGAGACCGAAATCGCGTGAGCGAGAACGGCGTCGTCGAAATTCCACTCTTCGTCATCGTTCTACCGTCCCCTGTTCGTCATCGTTCTACCGTCCCCCCGTCGTCATCGGCGGAAGGCGAGCCGCTCCAGACCAGAAACAGCGAACGAACCGTCGGCTCGCTCGCCCGCGGTCACCAGACGCGGAGCGCCGGCGTCCCGCAGTTCTCACAGAGGACGGCCGGGGCCTCCTTGAAGGTCCCGCGGACGAGCGAACCGCCGTCGCAGTACTGGCACCGGTCGTCGTCGAGTTCCGCGAACAGGTCGTCGATGTCCGTTCGGGTCGCCATGCGAGAGTGCTCACGAGCGGAGGGCATCAACCTTGTGGCAGTCCCCACCCGTGCCACACCCCCGCCGTCTGCGAGTCGTGCCGGCGTCCTCCGCGCCCGTCAGATGCGGAGTCAGTCGGGTGGAGTCGGTCGGATTCACCGTTTGCATCTTCGATGGTTGTAATGTAAGGCATCCGTGGCTGGCGGCCCGGGGCCGGAACCGAAATCCCGATGATGTACCGGACGGTACCGTAGGGTGTGACGTGGACTATCATGCCTCGGTACGAGGAGTACGACGAGGCCAGAGCGGCGTTCGAGTGGGACCTCCCCGAGGAGTTCAACCCGGCGGTGGACTTCCTCCGGAAGCACGACGACCCCGACGCAGTCGCCCTGTACCAGAAGTACTCCGACGGCCGCACGGAGACCTTCAGCTTCCGCGACCTCGACGTCCGCTCGAACCGCCTCGCGAGCGCGTTCGACGACCTGGGCATCGAACCCGGCGACCGGGTCGGCGTGGTCGTCCCCCAGAAGCCGGAGAACCCCACGACCCACCTCGCCAACTGGAAGGTCGGGGCCGTGTCGGTGCCGCTCACGGTCCTGTTCGGGCGCGACGCGCTCGAGTACCGGCTGACGGACAGCGGCGCGAAAGCCGTGGTGGTCGACGCGAGCGTCCGCGAGGAGGTAGAGGCCGTCCGCGATGACTGCCCCGACCTCGAACACGTCGTGGAGGTCGACGGCGACGCCGGGGGCGACGCCCACGACTTCGATGAGCTGCTCGCCGGGCGCCAGGACTCCTACGAGGTCTACGACTCGACGCCCGACACGCCGACGGCGATCATGTACACCAGCGGCAGCACCGGTCCGCCGAAGGGCGTCCTCCACTCCCACGCGCTCTGGCTCGGTCGCGCGGCCGCCGCGTACAACTACTTCGACCAGGGCCTCCGCGACGCCGTGGTCTGGACGCCCGCCGACTGGGCGTGGGGAGCGGCGCTCGGCGGGACGCTGTTCGCCGCGTGGCACCACGGGAGCGCCGTCGTCGGCTTCCCCCGCGAGGGGTTCGACGCCGACGAGACGTTCTCGCTGCTCGAGGAGTTCGGCGTGACGCGGGCGTTTCTCCCGCCGACGGCCCTGCGCATGCTGATGGAGGTCGAGGACCCGACGGCTCGGTACGACCTCGACCTCGAGACCATCGCGTCGGTCGGCGAACCGCTCACGCCCGAGATCGTCGAGTGGGTCGACGAGGCCTTCGACGGCGTTCCCGTCAACGAGTTCTACGGCCAGACCGAACTCAACCTCGTCGTCGGCAACTCCTCGACGTGGTTCGAGACGCGACCCGGGAGCATGGGCAAGGTGTTCCCGGGCTACGACCTCGCCATCCTCGACAGCGACACCGGCGAGGAGCGAGCGCCGGGCGAGGTCGGCGAGATCGCCCTGAAGCCCCACGACGAGTCGGTCTTCTTCGACGAGTACTGGGGCAAGCCCGAGAAGACCGCCGAGAAGCAGCTCGGCGAGTGGTACCTGACCGGCGACCTCGCAGAGCGAGACGAGGACGGCTACGTCTGGTTCAAATCGCGGTCCGACGACGTCATCATCACCAGCGGCTACCGCGTCGGACCGACGGAGGTAGAGCGCGCGATACTCGAACATCCGGCGGTCCAGCAGGCCGGCGTGATCGGCGTCCCCGACGACACTCGCGGGGAGATAATCAAGGCGTTCGTCGAACCCGTCGGCGAGGTCGACGACCCGGGCGGACTCCGCGAGGAGATACGGCAGACGGTCCGGGACCGACTCGCCGAGTACGAGTACCCGCGGGAGATAGCGTTCGTGAACCGACTCCCTCAGACGTCGACCGGGAAGATACAGCGCCTGAAGCTCCGCGAACGAGAGGACGCGGAGGAGTAGTCGCCGGCG
>JBDGSQ010000120.1:0-1773 GCA_042217455.1 Haloferacaceae archaeon
TCGACTCGACGTGTCGAGAGAAGTCGGGTGTCGACTCGACGTGTCGAGAGAAGTCGGGTGTCGACTCGACGTGTCGAGAGAAGTCAGGTCGTTCTGCGTGCGGGCGCGGGTCGGTCGCGGGGATCGACGCCGGGCTAGAACGCGACGATGTTGAGCACCATCACGCCGATGCCGAACAGGGCGCCGAACGCGACGACGGTGCGCGGGTCGAGACGGATGGCGTTGCGGTCCTCCGCGTCGAAGTAGCGGACCAGTCCCGCACTCGACATCAGTCCGCCGCTCTGGCTGCCACTCATAGGTACTCCTCCGTCTCACCGCCGCCTAAACGTTTCGACTCGGTGGGACTCGTCGCCGCCCACCGCCGTCGACGTTCCCGCCCACCAGCGTCGACGTTCACGCCCACCGACATCGACGTTCCCGCACCGCTGCCGTCTCGCGAGTTCCGATATCTTCCGGTCTACCCGGACCGCCCGGGCGCCTCGCCGCTCCGGACGACCGCCTCCCGTCCGACGTCCTCGGCGGCGGCGTACCCGCAGAGGCCGAGCGACAGGTCGAGGTCGGCGCGGACGTTCTTCAGCACCGCGCGGACGCCCTCCTCGCCCCCGAGCGTGAGTCCGTAGAGGTACGGCCTCCCGAGCCCCACGAGGTCCGCGCCGAGAGCGAGCGCGCGGAGCACGTCCGCGCCGTTTCGCACGCCGCTGTCGAAGACGACGGGGACGTCGTCGCCGACCGCGTCTGCGACGGCCGGGAGGGCGTCGAGCGCACCGATGGAGCCGTCGACCTGCCGGCCTCCGTGGTTCGAGACGACGACCCCGTCCGCGCCGGCCTCGACTGCGCGCACCGCGTCGTCGGGGTGGAGAATCCCCTTGACCAGAACGGGGAGGTCGGTCCGGTCACAGAGCGCCGCGAAGTCACCCCCGTGGTGTCCGGGGTCGGTGAAGGAGTCGAGCAGGTGCCGTGCGGCGTCGTCGACGTCGTCCGGGTCGCCGTCGATGGTCTCCCGGAAGCGGTCGTCGGTCACGTAGTTGCCCGTGCCGTGGCCGCGGAAGAAGGGGAGCGCCGCCCGCGAGAGCTCCCGCTCGCGCCAGCCCGAGAGGCCGGTGTCGACGGTGACGACCACCGCCTCGTAGCCCGCGGCCTCGGCCCGCGACAGGAAGCTGTCGGTCAGGCCGTCGTCGGGACTCCAGTAGAGCTGGAACCACCCCGTCGTCTCGCCGAGCGCGTCCGCGACCTCCTCCATCGGCCTCGAGGAGACGGTGCTGACCGCCATGGGCACGTCGAGAGCGGCGGCGGCGCGCGCGGTGGCGACTTCGCCCTCCTCGTCGTAGAGCGTCTGGAGGCCGACCGGCGCGAGCAGGAACGGGAGCGGGAGCGTCCCGCCGAACAGCTCGACCGAGAGGTCGCGGTCCGCGACGTCCCGGAGCATCCGCGGGACGAGTCGCCACCGGCGGAACGCCCGCCGGTTCTCGGACATCGTCCCCTCGCGGCCCGCGCCGCCGGAGACGTACGCCCGCGCGTCTGGAGACAGTACCTCCTCTGCGGCCTCCCTGAGGTCGTCGTAGGAGACCGGGTACTCGGGTCGCCGCCCGACCCTGCCGTCGAGGTACACCTCTGTCGTCCGGTGTTCGCCGTGCGGGTCAGTCATGCGTCGAAGTACGGGGTGGAGGACAAAACGGTTGGCACTGGGGGCCGCGTCCGCCCGGACGCGGGGTGGTCGGTGAGCGTGTCCGCGACCCGGACCCCGAATCGCGGCCGAACGCTCCGACCCGCGGC
>JBDGSQ010000026.1:0-1766 GCA_042217455.1 Haloferacaceae archaeon
GTCACCCACGAGGGCTACCTGAAGGGCTGTCTGAACCGCAACGACGACCTGCGCTCGATGGGCGAGATGACGCGCGACGAGATACGCGAGACCTTCCGCGAGACGGTCGCCAACCGCGTGCCCTACTACGGCGAGTACATGGTCCGCAACGGGGACGGCGAGTGGGAAGTGAACGACGACTACATCGGCACCCCGATTGCCGGCCAGGACTGACCGGAGACGGTTCCGCGCTCCCGAGACGCCTGTTCTCACGCCGACGAGCGACGCCTGTTCTCACGCCCACGAGCGATGCCCGTTCTCACGCAGACGAGTGACGCGTGGGTTCAAGTGGGATGACGGGACCAGACGCCCCGTGACACAGTGAGTCACCGCGAAGCGGGCTGCGGTCGCGCGACGCGCCGCTTCGCGGAGCGGGGGCGTCGCCTGTACGCTACGCTGCGCCGTCACCGGGCAGTCACCGTCGGCGGCGGCAGACGGGAATCGCCGGGCAGCGGCGGTCAGTCGTCGGCCGCCTGTTCGGCCTGTCCGGGGTCGTCCTCCCGAAGCTCGCGGAGGAGCTCCTCTCTGTGCTCGTCGAGGAGCGGCGCCCGCCGGTCGGGCGCGGTCGTCGACGCGGAGAGTTTGACGGGCTGGCCGGCGACGGTCACGTCGCGGCCGGCGGTCGGCTGTTCGACCTCGACGAGCATGTCGCGAGCGCGGACGTGCGGGTCCTCGAACACGCCGGCGGTGTCCTGTACGGGCGCGCAGGGGACAGACCCGCCGAGGGCGTCGACGACCTCGTCGCTCGTCCGCGTCGCCGTCCACGCGGCTATCTCCTCGCGGACGGTCTCCCGGTTCGACAGTCGCGCTCCCGCGGTCGGGTAGTCGGCCGCGAGGTCCGGACGGTCCATCGCGTCACAGAGCGCCGTCCAGTGGTTGTCGCCGAAGGCCGCCACGACCACGTGGCCGTCGGCGCACTCGAAGGCGTCGTACGGGAACAGCGTCGGGTGGGAGTTCCCGCGTCGCGTCGGCGCGTCCCCGGTGTAGGAGTACTGGTAGACGGTCCGCTCGCAGAGGCTGACGATGCTGTCGTACATCGCGGTGTCGACGAACTGTCCCTCGCCGGTCCGCTCGCGGTGGTGGACCGCGGCGAGGACGCCGACGGCGTTGAGCACCGCGGTGAACAGGTCGCCGACGCCGGGACCGACCTTCGTCGGCGGACCGTTCTCCGGGCCGGTTATCTCCATGAGTCCGCCGAGCGCCTGCGCCACGAGGTCGAAGGAGGGCTGGCCCTGCCGGTGGGTCTCGCCGGTGCGGGGGTCACCGAAGCCGCGGATGGCCGCGTAGACGAGTTCGGGGTTCCGCTCGCGGAGCGTCTCGTAGCCGAGGCCGAACGACTCCATCGTCCCGCGCTGGTAGTTCTCGACGACGACGTCCGCCGTCTCGACCAGCGAGAGGAAGTCGGCCCGGTCGCGGTCGTCGGTGAGGTCGAGTTCGAGCGAGCGCTTCCCCCGGTTGACGCTCTGGAAGTATCCGCCGTACGGTTCGTCACCGGGGTCGTCGCCGACGAACGGCGGGTTCGGCCGGATGAGATCGCCGCCGGGGCGCTCTACCTTTACGACGTCCGCGCCGAGGTCCGACAGCAGCATCGTGCAGTACGGTCCGGCGAGCACCTGCGTCAGGTCGAGGACGCGGAGGTCTGACAGCGCTCCCATGTGTGGGCCGTCCGCGACTGCACCGAAATACGTTCCCCATTAATAATGGTGAACAGGGGAATCGCCAAAGAG